>JBBCIV010000264.1:0-13516 GCA_037189665.1 Phycisphaerae bacterium
CGTGATATCTTCAGACGAGGTCAGTAGATACGTCTGGCGATGCGGTGCAATAGTCGACCTTACATAACCTTGGCAGATCACCTAAAATACACATAGTTGTGATCAACGTCCAACCCAAGACGCGATGGTGCCGATGAAAACCTCCGTGTCGATGAATCGCTGACAGTTCAGCGTGATCAATGCCGTTCGTCGAGGGGTTTTTCGGCGGCCTGCTAGACGATCGGCAAAGCGATTCTTACAGAGTCAGCGTTACCGACATCCGCGCCGTTTGCGTTTCCAGCACCAACGGCTGGTAGACACCATTGCGATTGGCGGCGGGCGGGAGCGCCGAGCGCTTGTATTCCGGCGCGAAGGTGACGCGATACTTCGCCCCACTGGCGTGCTGCACGATCGCGCTGCGCTCCGTTTCTTCGATCTTCGTTTCCGCAGCGCCGTCCGTTTGTAGCAACGGGACCGTGAACCGCATCGCCTGCACCGGATGGGGTGACGTCACCTCAGCATCAATCCGCACTCGCCCCTCGGTCAGGAAATACCGTTGATGGACCACCGCATGGGTCGGCTCATGCGTCCAATTAACGGACAGAACGACTTCCCTCGCTGTTTCGCGTTCGATCTCGGTCTGTACTAAAACGTCCTTGTTGAATGCGGCAAGGTCAGTCCATGTCCCGCCGATGCACCACGACGGACCAATTGCAAAGTCGTGAGGCGGCAGCAGCTCTTTCGGGATATGAAACTTCGGGTGCGACGGAAGCGGCATCGACAGGCCGAGTTCGAGCGGGATACCGGCGCGGTGGAATCGTCCAAGCCCTGTGGCGTCATAGTGCGGGTCGGCCTTCGTATCAATCTCGATCTGCGTGCGACCGACGCTGGCGAAGACCTTGTGGAATGCGTCCTTGAGTTCGAACGCGTAGCCGCCAATTTCCGCGGGCGTTGCGGCGCCTTCTTCGATCGTCTCGTCGGCGAATTGATACGCCAGCGCCAGGCACGAAGCGGTGAAAAGCATGTACTTTGAATACTTGGAGTATCCCTCGCAGCCATGGGTAGTTGATGGATCGAAGCCGTTCTTGATCTGGCGCATCGGCTGCATATCGAGCCATCGCAGCATCGACATCGTGTGCACGTGTGCTTGGCGCTTGAACACACGGGCGAGGAGCAGATCGCTGTAGCGATAGCGTCTAGCCGCGATCTCGCACAAGGCGGCAAGGATCGCCTCCTGAATGTGCAGTTGGTTCGATCGCCCGCCGAACGGAGAGAAACCCTCCGGCGAAACGTAGAGCAGTTGCGCGAACATTCCGAGATCGAGCATCGATTTCAGTTTTGCCACAGTGGCCGATTCGAATCCCAGTGCGATCGGCGTGGCGATCTGCAAACGTGTCGTGAAATCATACGTGAACGGGTCTCCGGGATCGCGATACATGCCATGCTCAGAGAAGTGCGTGAACTGCCCGGGCATGTACTTTTCCCAGAACCGCCGGCCCCAGATGAAGACGCTGGGATCCTTCGGCCCGAGTCCTGCCATCTCGCGCATCGCCTCTCCGGCGGCGGCATACACGGTCCAGTTGCCCAGCGCAAGGAGTTTCGACCCATCAGGCGAAACCTGCTTGTAGATTTTCTCGCAATCGACGGCCCGAATGTGCTCGGCCCACTGAGCGCGGCGCGGCGAATCGGCGTCGGCCAAGTGCGTGTAAGCCGTCATCAACTCGCGCATCCAAAAGTCCGGCCCGTCTCCTTCGCCGCTCGCCAGACGCCGGCAGCACCAGTCCATGCCGCGCAGCACGTGCTCACGCAGTTTCGCGCCGCGGCCGGCCGACAGCAGGACGGCACCCGGGGCGACGAATCGGCACGAGGTCTGTCCGTGTTCGCTGTTGATGACCGGGTCGATGATCGCCCCATGGTTGTCCTGCCACGCCACCGCGACGTTAAGGATGCGTTCGATCAGGTCGAGATAAACCGTCCGCGAAATGCCTGTCGGCGGCTGAGGACGGTCGGGCGCGTTCGCGAGAATGCCGCTAACTCGATCAAGCAGATGTGACATCGGGCAAAAAATCCTTTCCGAAAGGCTGCTGTCAGCCGGCTTAGTGCATCAGCACGCGTCAAATACCTCGTAAAGCGGCTTGTCTGGCATATTTCCGCCTGGGTTCAACTGTACGTAGCTGCCCGTATAGGCGATGACCGAGCCGTCTGTGTAAAGGAGGTTGAGAAATCGGTACCCGTGAGACAAGAACGTCGCCGAGCCGACACCCTCCACATATGGCCGCACCCATCGGTCGGTGACGATTGAGCGGCGCGGCAAGACGATCGTCTTCGGCATCTTCAAACGCGAGGGACAGGTCTACACCGAGATCGTGCCCGCCTGCTCGAAGAAGACGCTTTTGGCCGTGATTTTGGCAAAATCAGGCCGAACGGCATCGTGCATTCCGATGGCTGACGAGCCTACTACGGACTGGCGACGTGGGATAGAAGTATTACCGTGTCGACCACGGCTGCGGCGAGTTCACACGCAGCCGCCAGCACATCAACGGCATCGAGAAAGCTTTTGGGCTTTGCCAAGCGATGCATGGCGAAGTTCAACGGCCTAGCCCGGCACGCGTTCGTACTGCATCTAAAGGAATGCGAGTTTTGTTTCAACCATCGCCGCCAGAGAACCTATATCAAGTAATGTTGAACATGCTCCGGCAGGAGCCGATCTGACCAATCACGCCGTTTTTTCTTCCCAAGCCCCTTCATTATTATTCAGTTCTTCTCGGAGGAGAAGTCAATTTCGGTCATACTCCCAATAGATGCCGCCTTTGTAGAGAATACCGCCGATGGTGATGTTGTTGTTGGTGCCCAGCGAGTTCAGTGACAGGTTTTCGCGCACGCGGTCTTCCACCATGCGTCCGGTATACGGCGTTACCGAACCATCGGTGTAGAGCACGTTGAAATATTTCAGCCCGTGCGCCAGTTGCTTTGCGTCACTGCCGCCGGCGTCGTCATTAAGTGGCCATCGCCACAGGTCACTGACGATCGCCCGTCGGGAATAACGTGAGACTTTGACGTTCTGGCGCGGCCGCTCGGGTATCGACGAAGCCCCAGTATGCCCCAGGTTGCGGCTGACAGGGTTGTAGATGAAAGAACACTCCCGACCGAACGCGGTGGTGGCATCGGGATCGAGCGTACCCCGGGCGGGCCAGGACTGGCGAAAGCGAGCCCCGCGATCGAGCCCGGGACAGTAGAAAATCCGGTCAGCATGGTAGCTTGCAACCACTTGGCCGTCGGGTCGATAGTTCCCGCCGATATATCCGTCTCGAAACAGCAGGCCCAGTCCAGTGTATCCTCCAAAGGGATAGTCGATCACCCGCGTCTGCGTGGATTTATACAGATCATTGGGCTGATAGACCACGGGTCCCAAGTCGTTGTTATTGATGCGATATGCCGAGAACGCAACCCCGATCTGTCGAAGGTTGCTAGCACACTGGATCCGCTTTGCGGACTCGCGCACCTTCTGCAATGCTGGCATCAGCATTGCCACCAGAATAGCGATGATTCCGATTACTACGAGTAGTTCAACGAGCGTAAATGCGCTGCGACGAAAAATTGGCATGACATCCTCCAGTCTTTGATCCGTCTAAATACTGGTCGTCGCTTCCTGTTGCTGACGACCCTTCAAAGAGACTCCGTGCTCCTCAATGGGCTTTACCTGACTCATTAGGTCCACCGCGTCACCCAGACGCTGTTGATCGATCAATTCGACGCAAAGCCTCAAGGTTTGGGCCGCGTCGTAGCCGATGCGTTTAAGCGGGATCACGGTGGGCGAAGCCCACGGAAAATTGCAATGCGTTACCACGTCCATGTCGCCTGGCACGCAGACGCCCGCGTCCATGAGACCGGCGATCACTTGCTCCACCAGGTTGTCGTCGTAGATGATCAGCCCGTTGGGTCGCTGGGGCTGGCTGGGGTTCATCAGCAGGTGAACCATGTTGCGCGCCAGTTCGGGCGTGCCGACGAACACCTGCTGCCACCAGTACGGCTCGTGGTGCATATCGCGGGCAGCCAGCGCGGAGGCAAAATACTGTTGCAGATTGTGCGGGGAAATGCGTTCGCCACCGATGAACGCGATGTTGCGCCGTCCCTGTTGATGCAGGAAATCGAGGGACTTATCGATGAAGGCGTAGCGGTCATGCCCGACGACCGGTATTCCGGGACCGGCCGCTTCTTCCATCAGCGCCACCCGTGGCGGACTGCCGGGCTCCAGCGCCGGGGTGCCGAAGAGACGATCAGGCTCGCCGTCGATGATCAGCCCCGCCAAGCAGTGCGAACGCAGGTCGCGGATGAGTCGGCGGTAATCCTCAGTTTGCGTTTTGTCGTTAATATCATAGTAGATTGCGATGGTGCGTTCACCTGAAGGATACAGATCGCGGGCTGCATTGCAGAGCACCGAGGAGAAGCGCCGCCAGTGTTCCCGGTTGTTGGGATGCGAGGCAAGCAGAAGCCCGTAACGCGAGACGTGCGGCGGATTGGGCGCCACAAAAGTCCCGTTCGGCCCATCGGTATAGACAAAACCGTCGGCGACCAGCCGATCCACCGCCCGCTGAACCGTAACGCTACTGGCCCCGAAGCGGCGGATCAGATCGCGGCGATTGGGCAGACGCGACCCGCGGGCAATCTGCCCGCGTAAGATCTGACCGCGCAAGGCATCAACGATTGATGACTGCGAAACACGGGAATCTTCGCGCAAACGTTCCATAACTTATTCCATTACGTCAAACCGAGTCGAAAACCATACGGGGCGGGGACAATCCCGCCCCGAAGGTAAGCGGAAACCCCTACGATACCGGCTCGCTTCCCCGTCGGCGACGAGCCAGCACCGCAGGGATCACCATACCCAGCAGTACCGCGCTGGCTGGTTCGGGGATGTAGGTCAGGCGAAGGACATTGCGTGTCTCGGAGTCCGCGCCTACAGCGGTAATGACGCCGAACGACCAGAACGGCAGGTCTTCCGTCGCCAATGTCAGGTTGTTGATGTCATAGCCGTTGGTGAAGTTACCACCAGTGGTTCCGGTGTACGTTGAATTCGTGGAGATCAGGTCAAACGTCTGGTTCAATGCCGGAACGAATCCGTCGAGGAGGCCAATATCCAGCGTTCCGACCAGCAGGGTCGCAGTGCCTGATGCGCCCGGACTGTTGATGCCAATTTCGATCGTGCTTACACCACTGAGGCCGATATCGAAAGCGAGCATGTTGCCGTTATCACCGATGAGCTTCAGTCCACCCTGTGAAGCACCTCCCACCTTGATGACCGCCTCGCTTCCCGAGACGCGGAGCGTGCCACTGCCTCCGTTGGAGGCATGACCGACGTGAAGACCCGCTTCCAGTAAGACCGTGCCACCACTGATGTTCAGCTCACCATATCCACCATTGCCGCCGAGCAGGGTGGGATTGCCGGGTGCCCAAAGCTGTCCACCGCTGATATTCATTTCACCTGATCCCGTTCTGCCGATCTCAAGCCGGGTCAGATTATCCAACTCGGCAATTCCCGACAGGTTGTAGATACCGACATTTCCCGAGTTCGTGTAGGCAATGCTGACCCGCGCCACAACAGATCCTGCGCTATGATTGACGGTTCCCAGAGAGGCACCGTCGCCAACATATAGATGATCGCTGGCAGTACTACCAGTGAAAGTACCTCCGGTGATGCTGAGCGTACCAGCTTCGGCGCGCCCGACGCGGAATGGTTCGCTGAAATTCACCGTGCCCGACGTGTTGAACACGCTCCCTGCGCCGCCGCTCGCATCGCCGACGGCAAAATTCACGCCCGTAAATGCACCGTCAACACCAACATTGATCGCACTGGCGTTGGCGATTCGCGTCCAAGTGTTGATCGTCAGCGAACCGTTTAGCACATCCAGAGTGCTGCCCGCAGTTGTGCCGACTGCGGGATGGTTGATGAGCAGTTGATTGACGTTGTAACTGTTGCCGTCGTTAATCGTCGCGGTGCCTCCGTTGAGAACGGAAGCCGTTTCACCCGCACCGGGCACGAGCAAGGTATCCCAGTTTCCGTCAGTGCCCCAATCGCCCGAGGTCACGTTCCAGGTCGCCGCATGGGCAACCAAAGCCGGGGCCAATACCGCCGTCAACGCTATAAGTTGTCGCCTCACGATTCTCTCTCCTCTCGATAAATGCAGGAATCTGAAAAATGTAAATTCCGAGGCACGGCCACCCACAGAGCCTGTGTGCCATTGACGTCCAGTCCCAATCATTTTCACGCCAAACTACCGCCGATATGATCTACATAACTTAATCCAACAAATGAATCATATAAACTCTCCTCGCGACACGTCAAGAAAAAATTTAGAGTGATCCTCTGCGTATTTTCCGTTAAATTTGCCAACACCCCTTCTTTTTTGATTTTTCCTATCCACAATTCAACGCCAACATGATTCACTCGTATAAATGAAAATAGCAGACCATCATGGCGATATCTACGGCGTGATGGCGGCAGGACGTGGCGGAAATACTTGGATCTCCGAGCGGGTGAAGGAGTTGCGATGCGACAGCAAGCAATCATGGTTGTCTTCTTGAACAAGGCATGTCTGGCATTGAAGGGGGCGGGATTGAATTTGTCGGCGGCGCGACTCTTGAGTGCGCTGATCCTGCTCGAACTGATGCTGGCAACGGCGACGGCGGCGCGACTGCCGCCGGGTTTGGAACTGGAAGTCGGTGGACCGGGCGCTGGTGAGGGGAAACTGGGTTACGTCAACGACATCACCTTCGGGCCGGACAATCACCTGTACGTTCTGGACGGGGCGCGCTGGGACAAGGAGAACGAAAGCGCGACCGACAGAAAACCCGTCGGCAACCTGCTGGTGCAGAAGTTCAGCAACGACGGCAGGTTCGTGTCGCAGTTTTCGATTCAACCGGAGAACGCCGATCGGGTCGGGCTGCCACAGCGCATCGCGGTGGACGACGCGGGGGATGTCTATCTCACCTCGCCCCAGGACGGTCGGGTGGAACGATATGACGCCCAAGGCAAGCTGAAACAAACATATGCGGTTCCCGGAGCGATGGGGATCACCACTTGGCGGCGTGGAGGGAAGCAGGTGGTGGCGGTGGTCGGCGGGATGCGGTTGATCGTGCAGAACAAATGGACGCAGGTGGGTGGCGAGGAAATCGCCGTCATCGATCCGAAGATCGGGCTTGTCGCGCCCGTCCGACTGGAAAAGAGACTGGAGAACGTCGCCGACCTGACCGCCGGATCGGACGGACATCTCTATGTGCTCGCCGGGCGGACCATCCAGAAGATCAATCCGCAAGGCAAGATCGTTCAGCGGATCGGCTCGAACCCGACCTTCGGCTTGGGAATGACCCGCGCGGGGGACGGCAGCGAGCCGATGCACTCCGTCGCCGTCGATTCCACCGGTCAGGTCTACAGTTGGGGATGGGGCAACCCCGGCACGCTGGTGCGTTACAGCGGCGACATGAAGCGGGTCTCGCTGCGCGGAGGTGAGTTCAAGTTCGGTGACTACTGGAGCCCGCACTCCAGCTATGTCCCCCTGGCAGTGGACGCCAACGACAAGGTGTGGGTGGGCGTGCCCGACATGGTCCGCGATATCCGGCTGGCGTCGCATCACCACACGCGCGGGTGGGTGTTGCGTGTCCGCCCGGATTTCCTCGATCCCTCCGTCCGTGTGAAGACCTTCGACGCGCGGCTGCTGGGAATGCGGCCGGGTATTTACCCGGTCCTGCCGTATTCCGTCGCCTACGACACTCAGCCCGCGGGCTTCGAACTGGTCCTGCCGGAGGCCAACCGGATGGTGGACAACCTGTCGGTGAAATGGGTGGCGTACGACATGTACAAGACGCCCGTCGATCAAGGCACCTTCGACGTCAAAATGGTCAATGGTGAAAAGTCGGTGACACGATTCAATGTGACGCCTCCGAAGTTCGGCTGGTACACCATTGAATGTCAACTGATCCATGACGGAGACGTGCTGACCACGCTGGGCCAGCACCTAGGAGTGACGCCTCGCTACGAGGGCATGGTGGCATTGGCCGATGGCGAGTCCAAGGGCGGGTGGGAGGATGTGCCGCGGCAGGTGTTTAGCGGTCTTTCGAACCTGCGCCTGCATCCGCGTAAAGAATCCGAGGAATCCCTGGCGGCGGCGGAGAAATACGGCGCCGTCGTTTACATGCAGATTACCGATCATTCCAGAAACCTCACGCCCGAGTTCGTCAGGCCGATCCTCGAACGGTTCAAGGGGAAGGTGAAATACTGGGAAGTCATCAACGAGCCGAACTTCAGCATCTCCGCAGAGAAGCTGGCCGAGGTGCATGCCTGGATCTATCCCATGATCAAGGAGATCGACCCGGAAGCGAAGGTGATGGGGCCGGCGGTCTGCGGCATTCACCTAGAGTACCACGAGCGCTTCTTTAAAGCCGGTGGCGCGAAATACCTCGATATCCTCGCGATCCACGATTACGAGGGCCATAACAGCCTGGACCTCTACCACTGGCGGTGGAAATTCGAGCAGCTTCGCAAGCTGATGGCCGAGTACGGCATCGCCGACCGCCCAATCTGGCAGACCGAGCGCGGCTTCAGTGGCCAGCTCAGCCGCAACACGGTGTTAGGTAACCAGGCGATCCGCATGGGATTTCACCGAGACCTGCTCGAGTCGCTCGGCGTCCCGCCTGAGCACAACAACCACTATTACCTCAACCAAGGCGGCTACAACGTGACCACGTACGTCTGGTCGCACAACGGCCCGCACGCCGCGGCGATGTCGCTGCGCACGCGTTATGCCCTGACGCTGGGACAGAAATACCAGGGGTTGCTCGATTTCGGCCCGCACGGCAACGACATGTTCTTCGGGCTTCACTATGCGGGCGATGACCGTCAGACCCTGGTGCTGCGGAACATGGGCACGATCCGCGACATGGAATTAGAACTGGCGATCACCGGTGGACGCTCGAGCGTGACGATCTTCGACGCGTTCGGCAACCAGCACGACGAACCGATCACCAACGGAAAAATCAAGCTCACCATCGGCCAGATGCCCACCTACGTGCGTCTGTCGGCCGACCAGCAGGCGACACCGCAGCAGTTCGATTTCGGCCGCAACATCGCCCCTGCCGCCCGGTTCAGCTACAGCGGATCGTACGAAGGCGACATCGGCACGCTCACCAACGGAATCATGGAGAACATTCATCACGGCCACCCGTGGGGAGGTTCGGACGGGCGTTTCGTCTGGCGATCCAAGCTGACCACGCCCCAGATATTGGAATTGCGCTTCGCGCAGCCGCGTACGATCCATGCCCTCCAGATGTTCTCCACCCGCGCGGACAACACATGGTGTTCCCTGCGCGAGTATGACCTGGAGTATTACGACGGCAAGGATTGGGTCGTCATTGAGCAGGTGCGCCGGCAGGTTCCCGAGAGCAGCCCTGCCATTTCCGCAGATGCGATTGCCAACACCTGGTACCAGGACGACAGCATCTACGTTCATACCTTCGCGCCGATCACGACGGACCGGTTCCGGGTTCGGTTCATCCGTACGACGCACGGGTTTGCGCCGGACGACAAGGTGACGGTCTGGGATTCGGTTCTCGATCAGCAGGTGCAGTTGCGCGAGTTCCGGGTGTTCAGCCCGCAGCAGCCGATCGAACTAGCGGCGACGGTCGCTGGCGACGCGCGAACAGCGCGACCGGAACGTGAGCCGGTGGAACTGCGCCTGAATAACCGCTCGAAAACCGCTTTCAATGGCAAGGTGCGGGTGCTGTCCCCCCCGGGCTGGTCGCTCGAACCGGCCGAACCGGCCTTGACCGTTGCCGCCGGGCAGGAGCAGACCCTGACCGTCCATCTGCGTCCGCCGGCCGAAGTGCCCGCCAGTTACAACCATGTGGACCTTGGCCTGTTGGACGACGCCGGCCGACAAGTGGATGTGACGACGGCAGCGGTCCTGATCGGCGCGCCGGCGCGGCTTGAGCCCGGCGCCCCCCAAACAACCGGCAAGGGCACCACTCTTTCGGTCACGGTAGTCAACACCGGCGAGGAACCGATCGAAGGCAAAGTCCGTCTCGAACTGAGCGGCCCGCGCCGGATCGCGCCAATGGAGCTTCCCTTCGGTCCGGTCGAACCCCAAAAACGCCAGGACGTGAAATTTTCCGTTCCCGGTATCGATCTGACGCGGGAGCGATGGGCTACACGTTACCAAGCATTAGTAGGACAGATCGTCGTTCAGTCCAGTTCACAGGATTTAGCCGTTCGTCCGTGGCTCGTCTTCGGACCGCTGCCGCATGATGCGTCCAGCCCGCTGCCTGCGCGAAAGCCGATCGATCTTTCGTTTGTCACCACAGACATGATCGGCAACGAAATTAAATGGCGGCCGGTGAACAGCAATGGCGAAGGCTTCGTCAACCTGGGTGCCGTCGCCCAGGATCGCAAGGACAACGCGTGGGCGTACGCCTACGTGCTGGTGCAGTCTCCGGAGAATCGACAGGCCGTTCTCGCCGTTGGGGCGGATGACAGTGCGGAAGTGCAGGTCAACGGTGAGTCCGTTTTGACTGCCAAGGGCGGCAAACGTCTGGCCACGCAAAAACCCGTACGCCTCAAGGCAGGATGGAACGAAATTCTGGTCCGCACGGAAAACGAAAAAGACGGCTGGGGCTTCTACTGCGACATCCTGGGTACCGATGGCAAGCCCATGATCGATCTGCGTTGGTCTGCGCAGCGCCGTTGATCCCCTTTCGACGAGTCTGGCAGAGTAAGAGGAGAACACATGAACCGATACTGGATGACGATTTCAATGATTGCCGCGCTGCTGGGTTTCAATTATGCAACGCAGGCCCAGAACAGCCCGGCCGAAAGAAAACCCTATGTTTATCCGTTTGCGATGTGCTCCAACGCCACCTTCCTGAGCAACCCAGACTATCCGGTCAAGTTCCTTGACGCGGGAGCCCGGATGGTACGTCTCGATCTTGCTTTCGCTAGTGTGCGCAAGACTGAGGAGTTCGATCCGGATAAGTGGGACTGGACGTCTTTTGAGCACGTGAAGCGACTGAAGGCACAATACCCGGATCTAAAAATACTGGCAATCCTGGGGTACGGGGCCGCATGGGCAGCCGATCCGGCTTTTGCGAACGTGGGTAAACCGGGCATCGCTTCGCCTCCGCGAGGCATCAATGTTCGGCCAGTCGAGTCATCAGAAAACCTCTACGGCCATTTCGTCTTCGAAGCTGTGCGCCGATACAAGGACGTCATCGACGCATGGGAAAGTTGGAATGAGCCGGATTTGATTGACCATGCGTTCTTTAAGGGCAACGGCACAGACTTCATGCCCTATCAGCGCACGTTCTACTTGGCGGCGAAAAGGGCTGATCCCAACTGCGTCGTAATTTTTTCAGGCCTGTGTTTCCCATCATTCGAGGGCTACTTGGCGCGTCACGGCCTTAAGCCGCCGACACCATATCCACCCAAGTCATCGTTCTTTGAAGAATACTTGGCGGCCGTTGTCAAAGACCCCGAGGCGAAATTAAGCAATTACTATTTTGACGTGATGAATCAGCATACCTATAGCCGCGCGTCGGACCTGTATGATTATGTCTCCGTCAGCAACAAGATGATGCAGGATCACATCGGACAGACCAAGCCGTTCTGGATCACCGAGATGGGATCAACAGACAAAGGTGGGGTGTTTGGCAAATCATCCGACGAATATTGCGATTACATACTCCAGTCGTACGCTTGGGGAAAACTGGCCGGCGTCGAGCGGTTTTTCCACTTTCAACTCGACAACTCCAATGGGCACGGCCTCTATTCCGGCATGCTCGGCCAGCCCAAGCCGGCACTGACGACTTACCGTGATGTGCTGGTGGCAGAGCTGAAAAACACACGGCTGGTAACGCAACTGCACGGCCACCCCGGTATCGGGTTTTTGAAAGGCAATTCACCCTTCGAAGGCGGCTGGCGCACTGGCTACAACGCCTTCGAGTTTCAGAGCGTCGACGACAAGCTCCGGATCCTCATGGCGTTCGCCGACAAGGCCCAAGACATTGAGGTCGCCTTACCCGCCAAGGCGGCTTCTGCCGTCCTGATCGACCGGCACAACCAGCGATCCACCATCCAGGCCCAGGATGGGGTCTATCGCCTGACGCTCAAAGGCGCGACCAACTTGGCCGGCTGGCCCATCAACAAGGACAATCCCGACGCCGTTGCCCTGGGCAATCCCGAACACCTCGTCGGCGGCGCGACCGTGTTGCTGGTCGAAACGCTGTCGAACTGAGCGCGGTTTTAACGGGTCCAAGCAGAGCGTTTTCGCTATGAGTAACTACGCCAATGCCCAAGTTCGACTGCACCACGGCGTGCCGACGATCTTCGTCGATGGCCAGCCACTGCACGGGATGACCGCCACCAGCACGGCGTTCGACGACCCGCAGGTGGTGCGCGATTTCGTCGCCGGCGGCGTCGAGATCATGATGATCTGGATCGAGATCGGCCTGCACTGCTGGAAAAGCCCCGGCCAGTACGACTGGAGCTACGCCGAGCAAAAGCTGCGTTTCTTCGAAGAGCACTCGGGCGATACGAAATGGATCATCCGGATTCGCCTGGGCTTGGTGGCCGAGTGGTTCCGCCACGCCTACCCGGACGAAGTACACAATCCCCCGTCTCGCGAGGGCACGCTGAGCGTCTGTAATATCGTCTCGCCTGTGTGGCTGGAACAGGTGTCGGAGGTGGTTCGAGAGTTCGTAAAATGGCTGAAGACGACGCGTTGGGCGTTGCGCGTCATCGGTTTCATGCTCAACGCCGGCAGGACCGAGGAATGGCTGATCTTCGATGCCAACGACACCACGCGCGACCAATACCACCCGGTTTACGTGCGCGAGTTCCGCAACTGGCTGCGACGTGAGTACGGCGAGGATGTCGGGCGGCTTCGTTCCACGTGGTCGGACGCGAACGTCACGTTCGATTCGGCGCGTCCGCCGGAGGGGCTTGTGCGCAAAGGCTCGCACATCTGGGGACCGTATTCGCTGCGTGATCCGAAAGTGGATCGGCGAGCCACCGACTACTACCTGTTTCTGAACCACACGCTCGCCGACGCGCTGATCGCCTATTGCCGAGCGGCCAAAGAGGCCGCCGGCACGCCGATCATTGCCGGCGGATTTCACAGCTACCTGTGGTGGGAAACCGGAGTCTATTCCTACGCACAGGAATACGGGCATACCCTGATCCAGAAGCTGAACGAAAGCCCCTGGGTGGATTTCGTTTCCGACATCACCAGCTACGACAACCGCTACCCCGGCGGGCCGTCAGGATATCTAGGCTTGCCGCACTCGCTGAACCTGAACAAAAAACTTCACTATACCGAAGTCGATCTGCGAACGGTCGCGAACCTGACACCCGAACAGCGTGCCGCGTGCGACGGGGCGGACCTAAGTGTGTTGACTCTTCGTTCGGCCGAACCCGTTCTGCCCGATCGCATATGGAAGTGGAGCCTTGGCTACTGCGGTCGCGATGATGTGGAACAGGTGGCACTTCTGCGCC
>JBBCIV010000265.1:0-19258 GCA_037189665.1 Phycisphaerae bacterium
TCAGATGCTGGCGGCGTCGCCGTCGCAGATCGGGATCAGCTTCGGGCCGTGGGGGTCGGAGGCGGCGGGGGGGGGGGTACCTGACGGACTCGGGGGAGGCGTACGGGACGCAGCAGTTCGGGATCGACTACGGGTGGGACAGCGCGATCGGCTCGGGGAACACGTTCGAACGCAGCGCCTCGAAGCCGCAGAAGTACGAGACCGGCGTCATCACCTCCATCGGGAGCAAGTGGGACCGCCCTGAAACAGTCAGCTTTTGAATCCGAGATGTGTGACTCCTGCCGGAATCCGTTTACCAACACTGCAACGCTGGCGGGCGCTTCATTGCTTCGTCTACAAGCTGTTCTGCCGGAAGCCAACCACTCCTATAGCACGCGATCGTAGTTGTCCCGACTTGTTGCGCTACCGTGCGGGCCTAAATAGACGTCGTGACCATTAAGGGTGACGACCGCCTGGCGGGATTTTTTGTGTAATCGATACGACGGGAATTTGCAGGTGAGACGAGGCACAACATGCTCCTGTGAGCCAAGACGGTACAGTACCGTTTTGAGAACTCTTTTCAGGCCGCACGTCTGACCGTCAGACGGTATGCAACTTACGCATTCGGCGGATCTTACAGCAGTGGGCGATGAGGGATTCGAACCCCCGACTCTCTCCGTGTAAAGGAGATACTCTAGCCGCTGAGTTAATCGCCCTTGATTTCGAAACCAATATAGCAGATCAACGGTGGGATGAAAATCGCACGATACATCGCTGGCGGAAAGGTGGGGGTGGGTGAAGTGGTGGATGCGGCGCATGTGCGGCCGATCCGAGGTGATCTTTTCGGGGTGTTTGATGTCGTTGATCAAGTGGCGAAGGTGGAGAAGTGGCTTGCGCCGATCGTGCCGACGGATATCCTTTGTATAGGCGTTAACTATCGCAAGCACGCCGAAGAGACGGGATCGGCTATACCGCAAACACCGATGTTGTTCATCAAGTCGTCGAACACGCTGAATAACCCGCTGGATCCGATCGTCGTGCCGAAGAACAGCGCGATGGTCGATTTTGAAGCGGAGCTTTGCGTGGTGATCGGCAAGGCGGCGCGGCATGTGTCGCCGGAGGACGCGCTGGATTACGTTTTTGGATACACGTGCGCCAATGATGTATCGGCCCGCGATTGGCAGCGGGACAGGGCGCTCGGCGGCGGACAGTTTGCGAGAGGGAAATCGTTCGACACCTTCTGTCCGCTTGGGCCGTGGATCGTCACAAAGGATGAGATTTCCGACCCGAATGCGCTGCCGATCCGTTGCGTCATCAATGGCCAGACGATGCAGGAATCGAACACCGCCGACATGATTTACAACGTGCGGCAGTTGATCTCGTCGCTTTCCAGCACGCTTACGTTACGGCCGGGCGCTGTGATTCTGACCGGCACGCCGGAGGGCGTTGGCATGGGCCGCACGCCGCCGATATGGCTGAAGGCTGGCGATCACGTCTCGGTCGAGATCGACGGCATCGGCCGTCTGGAAAATCCCGTGATTGCCGAGACGTGATCGCCCAGCGATTGCAGAGCTATTCCGCGTAGACTTCCTCTTTTAAGATTCGGTCGATCTCCGGCCCGAGCTGCTGCAATCGATCGCATTCGGCGACGATCACGTCCTCCAATGGGCCATCGCCTCGCTGGCGGTTCACGCGGAAGGGGACCATGCCGCCCTTGGAGACGCGGTAGCCGCCTTTCCAGTCGCGGATGATCTTGCGCGCCGCCGCCGATCGCACGAACGGCGTGCTGAAGGCGTGGCGGTCCTTCGTCGTGCCGGGGAAGGTGTCGCGGTGCAGCACGTGCATCGCGACGACGACGTGGCCGAGATTAAAGCCGCCCCATTCGAGGGAGATCTCGAAATGGATGCCGCAGAAATCATCGTTGTGCCAGTTCGTTTTCCACAGGCCGAGAAAGACGCCCTCGCCGTCTTGAAACGGACCGGCTTTGACACGCCAGCCGTCCTTGTACCAGGGTCGCCGCTTGACGAGATCGACGGCTTTTTTGAAAGGGGGAAGAAATGGTTCGTAGCGTGGGTTCACGGCGCTGCCTTTCCGGCGCGGATCGGCTCGCCAATGAGAAGGGTGTTGCCGTCGACATCGGCGACGACGAAATCGCGCATGCCGTACGGCGAATCTTCGATCGCTCGCTTCACGGCGAAGCCGGCAGATTGGGCTTTTGCGAACCACTCGTCCACTGCCGATACGTGCAGAACACAGCCGGATTTTCCGGCGGTTTCGGTGCTTCGCTGAAGATGAATCTCGACCTCGCCGTGATTTAACACCGCGTACGCCGGCGGTTCGTCGGCCTTGAACTGGGTGTTGAATCCGAGCTTCTCGAACATCGCGGTCGATGCCGCGACGTCCTTCACCGCCAGCGTCGGCGCGGCGGCGTGCGCTTCCATCTTCGGCTTATCGGTGACTTCGCCGAACGTGATGCTGTTGCCTTCCGGATCGTGGAATGTGAAATCCTTGATGCCGTACGACTGCTGCTCGGGCTCGCCATCGGGCTTTGCGCCGTTGGCGATGAGCAGCGCGTGCATGGCGTCGGCGTTGTCGACGTAAATCCACACCCGCGCGGGTCCGAACTTGGGCGTGACTGGGGCGATGTGAAGTTGGGTTTTCTCGCGACGGAGTATCGCGTACGCCGCCGGCTCGCCCCAGAGCAGTTCAATTTTGAAGCCGAGCTTGTCGCGATAAAACTCGGCGAGCGCTTTGATGTCCTTCGCCGCAAGCGTGGCGGCGAACGAGGTCGTTTTCGCGGCGGGCGGTGTGTCGGCCATGATCGATGTCTCCAGAAAAGCGATGAACAAAAACGAAAGCAGAATCATCGAACGGATTACGTTTCTCATTTGCGGCCTCCCGATTTCAGTTGTGCAACTACCCGCGGCTTCTTCGCTTCTTTCGCAATGTCGATCGCGGTCTTGCCTTCTTTGTTCTTTCGTTTCGGGTCGGCGCCATGGGCCAGCAGCATCGCGATGACCTTCTCGTTCGCGCCGTACTTCGCGGCGGAGTGGATTGCGGCATTGCCGGTGGGTGGGTACGGCGAGTTCGGATCGGCCCCATGCTCGAGCAGCCACTTCGCGCCGCGCGATTTGCCCCAATGGAATTGCGTGCGAAGGCATTTCGTCGCCTCGTCCTTCAACTTGCGCTTGTCGGCGTACTTCTCAAGGATGGCGAGACAGGCATCGTGCCCTTCATCGGAGGCGTGATAGATCGATTCGTTGTCGTACGGCATCGCGCCGGCCTTCAACAGCAGTTCCGTCAATTCAGGATTGTTGTGAAAGCCGCACGCGAAATGGAGCACGGGGATTGGATAATCGCCGCCGGTGTAGGGGAAGGTCGCGTTCACGTCGGCGCCGGCGTCGATCAGTAGTTTTGCCAACGCGAGCTGCGCCTTGTGAAGCGCATCCGATTGTCCGTACAGACGCGAGGCGGCGACGTAGTGCAGGCCGGTGTAGCCGTTGAGGTCGCGCGATCGGGCCAGCAGCTTGTCTTTCTTCAGCAGTGTTTCGACGCGTTTTCGGTCGAGCAGGACGCAGGCGTGAAAGAAATCGAACGGCGTGAAGCGTGGCGAGAGGACTGGCACGAACTGCGGTGAATCGATCGCCGCCATCTGTAGTGCGGTCAGCCGTGCGTATCCGCCGCGCTGATGCGGATCGGCGCCGAGCTTGAGCAGCGTTTCCACCGCGCGCTCGTGGGCGGCGGTGCGAGGGGAAGTCTTTTTGTTTTCGATCGCCCGATGCAGCGGCCGATGCGCGCCGGGCGTGGTGCTGACGGCGTTGGGATCGGCGCCTTCTTCTACGAGTTTTTCGATGCGTTTGGCGTCACCGGTAAAGGCGGCGTCCATGATCGGCTTCCAGTGCACGATCGCATGCGTTTGCCGACGCTCGGGCAGTTTTTTTACGTCGAATTTCTTTGCCATCTGTTGCTCCAGATACGCCGTCACCTCGCCGCATTCTTTCCGATTCAGATTCTGTCCCGCGTACATGGACCAGCCGGACGGCGTGGCGTCATATTCGTCATCCTCGGCATGCACGTTCGCGCCGGCCTTCACCAGCAGCTTCGCGATGGACAATAGCCCCTCGAATGCCGCGAAGTGCAGCGCGGTTGCGCCCGTTGCATTCGGCTCGTTCACATCGACGCCCTGCGCGACGATCCACTTCACGACCTTTTCGTTTTTTCCCTGAATCGCCGCCATCAGCAGTGGGGCGGTGATGTCTTGTTTGCCCGCCGACTTTTTCAGGCGATCCAGATCGCCCAGCCGCGCGAAGGTGACCGGCGATGCCTGTGCGCCATGCTCGATCAGCAGGTCGACGACCTCCTTCACCCCTTTCTCCGCCGCCAGATCGAGCGCGGTTTTGTTGTACTTGTCTTTCGCGTCGATTGGCACGCCCAGTTCGATCAGTCGTTCGGCCGCCGTTTTCGTGCGGGCGAAGTGCAGCATGGTGGCGTCGTTCGGCATCGGCCGTTGCAGCATGATTGCGCCGGCGCTCAGGATGCGCCGCGCCGCGGCGTCATCTCCCAGCATGAGCGTGTCGATCAAGCTGAGGTGGTTCAGGCGATTGATCAGCTCATCGCGCATCGCGTTGCGCTTCCAGTGGATCGCCAGCATCAGCGGCGACCAGTGATCGTATGAGGCGTTGTCGCCGGCGGGGTTGGCGTTGCGGGCAAGCAGCAGGTCAAACATCTCCTGCCGATCGCTTTCGATCGCCACGTGTAGCGCCTGTGGGCGGCCGGCCCATTGGGGGTGCTTGCCGGTGCGGTGGATCAGTTCCGGCGATTCGTCCAGCCGTTGCCGTACCGCCGGCAGGTCGTTCGCCAGCACGCTGCGAAGGAACGAATCGACGGCCGCATCGTCTGTCGTCGCCAGATCCTGTCGTGTGCGCGCGCCGCGCGAGCGGAGGAAATCGCGCATCTGCTCGCGATTGCGGTCGATCGCGTAATCGAGCGGCGTCCAATCGGATTGGCTCGATCTCGCGTTGATCTCCGCTCCGCGATCGATCAGCAGGCCCGCCAGCTCGATCGACGAAGGCCATTCCGCAGCGCAATGCAGCGGGCGCATCCCGTTGTTGCTCGTCGCTTCGGCGTTCGGATCAGCGCCGGCGTCGAGCAGTAGTTTGGCCGCCGCTTCCTGCCGTGCGTCGGCGGGGTCGGTGCGCGTCACCCAGTGCAGCGCGGTCAGACCTTCGGGGTCCTTCAATCGCGCGAAATCGGGAAGCTGTTTCAGCATCGGCGTGAGCCGCTCGATCATCAGCCACGATGCCGCCGTGAACACGTCCACCGCCGCGCCGCGACGGATCAGCTCTTCGACGACGGGGATCGATTCCTTCAAAAAACCATAGGTGCATGCCGCACGATAGATCGCCGTGCGGCCTTTGATGTCCGGCACGTTCACGAGCGATGGATCGGCGTCCAGCCGGCGTTTTACTTCTTCCAGCAGTCCTGCGCGGGCAATGGTGGGCAGGTCGGCGGTCGCGCCGCGGTCGATCAGGAGCTGCGCGATCTCGACCATCTTCGGCCGATGCCACACGCACTGATGTGCCGCCGCCTCGATCGCCGTGTGCGGCCATTGCGGCGCCCACGGATGGCAGTTTGCCAACTCCGGGTGCGCGTCGAGCAGCGTCCGGATCGCATCGATGTCGCCGCGATCGCGATTCATCGCCTCGGCGAACTGCTTCACCAACGCCGGATCGATCTCCACCGGCGGCGACGCCACCGACGCAGCCAGCTTTCGCCAACTCGCAAACCCGTGCTCCCGCGCGATCGCCAGCTGCGCCTCGGCGAGCTTTGCCGAGGGCTTACGCGCGCGGAGCGAGCGCAATCGTTTCTTCGCGGCCTTTCGATACCAGTCCAAGTCAATCCGCGCATCGCGCGGCAGGGATGTGTCAGACATGCAAACCTTCCTTCGTCGCGCCCGGCGTCCGCGGGGTCGGGCAGAAAGAAGGCGATGTACAGATCAAACACGACAGGCGGGAAAATCCCTTCACGCGGACCGTTGGCTGCCTGAACCAGCCGAGCGGAAAGATATCAGCAGCCGTCGGGAGGGGCAAGATTTATTCGTGCTGCGTTCGTTGCAGGGGAGAGGGATCGTGAATCCCACGTCAGGAAAACGCCGGTTTCGGCAGGGGGGCGATCGCTTACAGCAGGCTGAAAACAAGATAGGCAAACGGCGCCGCCAGCAGTGGCGAGTCGATCACGTCCAACACGCCGCCGAAGCCGGGGATGAGCCGGCCGGAGTCCTTCACCTCGGCGTCTCGCTTCATCATGGATTCGAGCAGGTCGCCCACCTGCCCGATCCCGCCGATGACGACGCCGAACAAAAACGCCTTCGCCGGGCCGAGGTTGACGATCAGCGGCGCGCAGATCATGCCCACGCAGCCGGCGGTGAGCATGCCGCAGATCAGGCCTTCCCACGTCTTGCCGGGGCTGAGCCAGAAGATGAGCTTGTGCCTGCCGAGCGCGCGTCCGCCGAAAAAGGCGCCGATATCGGTGAACTTCACGACCAGTAGGATCATCAGCACGGTCATCGTCGTGCCGCTGAAGTTGGCGGACGACTTGACGCGCAGCGCCATCAGGAACCACGCCAGCCCGCCGAGATAGAGCGTCGCCAGCACGGTGCCCGCCATGTGGTGGATCGCTTCCTGGGTCTGCTTGTCGATCGCGCGCAACAGCGCTGCAAGCAGCATCACAAACACTACGATGAACGCCAGCGTGCTGGTGGAGTAGGGTTTGAATTGCTCGAACTGCGTGCCGAAGGCATGAATGATGAGCAGGGCCGACCCCACGCTCGACACCGTCCGATACGGCCGAACTTTTTCGGCGGCGAAGAGCTGCGCCAGTTCGTACGTTGCCAGCGGCAGGATGCCCAGCAGCAGGATCAGCAGTCCCACGCCCCCGATGCCATGCGGAATGACGTGATGCGTCCACTGCTGCACCGCGTGATCGAGCCACAGCAGGGCGAAAAGGCCGACCAGCATGATCGGCCCGAACGTCAGACGATTCCGTAACGTTTTCTCCATTTCGCGGCGGCAGTGTCGCGGGGTTTCGGCAAAATCGCAAGCACGCATCACGCCTTATCACGCGCTCGCGCTTGCCTCGCGGGCGTCGGCGCATATCCTCGCTTCTTCCGCCCAAGGAGAATCAATGGCCAAGGTCCGCAAAGCCGTCATCACCGCCGCGGGGCGGGGGACGCGTCAGTATCCCGCTTCCAATGCTGTCAAGAAGGAAATGTTCCCCCTCGTCGATCGCGATGGGCTTTCCAAGCCCGTGATCCAGATCATCGGCGAAGAGGCGATCGAGTCGGGCATCGAAGAAATCTGCATCATCACGCCGCCCGGGCAGGAACATTATTACCGCGAATACTTCCGCCGGATGAGCGATGCTGAGGCCAAGGCGTATCGCGGCAAGGACTGGGCGATCCTCGAATCCGAAAAACTCCATGCTTTCGGCGAGCGGTTGCACTTCGCCGTCCAGGAAACGCCCGAAGGCTTCGGCCACGCGGTCTACCAGGCGAAGAAGTTCGCCAACGGCGAACCCGTGCTCCTCATGCTCGGCGATCACATCTACATCTCTGACATCAAAGACCGCTGCGCGCGCCAGCTCATTCGCGTGTTCGAGCAATACATGCTCGACGCCTGCTCCGCCGTGCAGCCCACGCTCGAACGCCTGCTGCACCTGTTCGGCGTTGCCAAGGGTTCGCCCATCGACGCCAACAAGGGCATCTACAAGGCTGAACTGATCCACGAAAAGCCGAGCGTCGAATACGCCCGCGAGAACCTCGTCACCCCCGGCCTTCCCGCGGGCAACTACATGGCCCACTTCGGCTTGTACTGCTTCGGCCCGGGTATCTTCGACAGCCTGGAATACCTGATCAAAAACAACATCCGCGAGAAGGGCGAAATCCAGCTCACCGCCGCCCAGGAACACCTCCGCCAGCAGACCGACAAATACTGGCTCGTCCACGCCCACGGCCAACGCCTCGACACCGGCATCCCGTACGGCCTGATGGAAACCCAACTGGCGCTCGCGCTGAACGGCATCCATCGCACCGAAATCTGCGAAGCGATCGCGCGCATCCTGGCAACGCAGGTAAAGGCGTAGGCGGTATTACTTTCGATAGAGATGAACGCCAAGACGCCAGGAATTGAAATCCGAAGAATGAACGCCGAGGCGCGGAGAACGCAGGGAAAAGTAGCACGGGCGTCCTCGCGCCCGTGAACGTCGCGTTTCCCTTTGCGCTCTCTACTGTCCCAGCGCTCATAGAGAGCGGGTTATGTCCGCCCATTCTTCGGCATCCGGTCTCATTCGATCCCGTTCAAATGTCGACCAATCCGCATATATATCGGAACGCGGCCATCGCGGATCCGATTCCGGGTGTTGCGCATAAGTCAGATGAACGACCGCGAAACGTCCCGATCCGTCGAGCAATTCGAACAGCACGTCATCGCAGTCTTGACGGTGCCCCACCGGACGCACTTTGATCCCGTAGAGAATATGCCGTCTCCCTAGTTCGCAATACAACTGGCGAGACGCGCCGTCCTCCGGCGTTGCGCCAACGATTGGGCGCCAGGGAATCAGCCAGTTGACGCCGGTCGATGCAGGCCACTTGACAAAAACGCTTGCTTCAGCGGTCCGTTCGGCCTCGCGTTTGATCGCCTGGCATCGGCCCTCGATCAGCCGGCGGAGGTAGCGGGTCATGAACAGGCGGTCGACCAGCCAGCCGAGCGGGCCGAGGGGGGAGCGGAAGACGATGTCGTCGATCATCGCCGTCTCGTCGCCGTGCGCTTCGAAGTGATGATCGTGGGCGAATGACTCGAACGCCCCGCGCGTCATCACGTCGCGGAAATACGTCGGCCGATCGAACGCCGTCACCTCGGAGGTGAGCCGCTGGTGGACGCCAAGGTGTTTGGCCTCCCACGTCACCGATTCGCCGAGTTCGATCAGGCCGCTGGTCCGCCCCGCCACCGCACGCTCGCCGGTGCCGGCGAGCGATCGCGTGTGGAAATCGATGTCGCGCGACAGATCGAAACACACCTCGATCGGCGCTGCGATCGTCGTCACAATCCGAAACGTCGCCATTGCGCCTCCGGTGCATCAAGAAAACGTGAACGCCAAGACGCCAAGAAGATACCAAACTGGGACAATGAACGCAGAGCCGTGGAGATGGCGGAGAAATGCAAGGCTCACGAGCGAGGACTGCTCTTCTCTGTGTGTCCTCTGCGCCTCGGCGTTCAATTTCTCGCGATGAGAGGAGAAAGAGCTACATCGGCGCGATGCCGTCGGCGGTGATGAGGAAGAGCTTGTCGGTCACCTGGTGGGGCATGGTGCGGTAGTCCTGGGCGACCTGGGCGGTCAGGCGTTCGAGGGTGTCTTCGTCGCCGCGGAAGCAGAGGAGGATGTCGCGGTTGGGGATGGCGGCGGCGAAGGGGGTGCCGAGGAGGTCGCGCAGTTTTTCGTGCAGCGTGGGCAGCAGGATGCGCGTGGCGTCGAAGCCGTCGAGCGTCTGGAAGAGGATGAGGTTCACGCTGCCATCCTCGTCCTGGGCGGCGTGAGCCTGGATCGATTGGCTGCGTGCGACGAGGTTCGATAGCGCCAGGTCGTGCAGCTCGTCGGCGGTCATCTTCCACTTGTCGAGCACTTCGATCGGGAGATAGGCGATCGTGCGATCCCCATCGAGCACGTAGGTGACGGCCAGCCCCTGCACCAGCGGCTGGGTGATGATGTTCGCCTCGCGCAGCTCCGCCAGTTCGGACGACACGACCATTGGCAGCAGGCGGTCCTTGATCTCGTCGAACGAGGCGAACCGATCGGGCGTGCCCTCGCTGTCGCGCAGCAGTTCGACGGCCCAGCGTTCGACGTGCCGGCGAAGCTCGTCGGGGGCGAGCAGGAACATGCGGTAGAGATTTTCGAGCGAAGCGGTGCGGCCGTTGATGCGGATGGAGAACGATTGCTCGGCGCGGGCGATCTTCACGAGGGGAAATCGCGACCGCACGATCTCGATCACCTGCTGCGAAAACTGCTCGCGGGTCACTTCTGCCATCTTGGACAGATTATAGCCGGGGGAGGGGAACGTGGGAAATGTCGAACGTCGCGTGACGAACGTCGAATGCGGGGCGCGATTGAGGCGATTTTCGTCCCCCATTCGACATTCGGCATTCGTCACTCGACATTCCTCTTTTCTTCCAGAGAATCGCGGGTTGAGAAAGGAGTCTCTCGATGTCACAAGGTATTCGGCTCGCCGTTGTTGGGGCGGGCGCGACGGGGAAGGCGCATGCGGCGGGGGCGCAGCAGGCGGGCGGGTTCAAGCTCGTCGCAGCGGCGGACCTGATCCCGGATCGGCTGAAGGGGTTGGCGGATGCGTTTAAGATTTCGCAGGCGATCCCGGAAGCGGAAAAGCTCGTCCTCGATCCGAACATCGACGCGGTCTGCATCTGCCTGCCGACGCACCTGCATTCGGCGGTGGCGATCTCGGCGTTGAAGTCGGGCAAACACGTGATCCTCGAAATGCCGCCGGCGCCGTCGAGCAAGGAGGCGAAGCTGATCGCCAAGGCGGCGGAGAAGGCGGGGAAGGTGATCATGTATTCGAGCGTCCGCCGATTCGGCGCGGCGGAGCAGTCGGCGAAGCAGGCGATCGACAAGGGCTACGCAGGACGGATCTATCACGCGCGGGCGACGTGGCTTCGCACGCGCGGCGTGCCGCGCGGCACGGGCTGGTACGCCGACCGCGCCCAATCGGGCGGCGGGGCGGTGGTCGACCTGGGGCTGCCGATGATCGACCTGCTGTCGCACCTGATCGGCGCGAAGCCGAAGTCGGTGTTCGCGGCGGGGCATTCATCGCTGGCGGGGTTGCCGGTGGAAGAGGCGGCGTCGGCGTTGATGAAATTCGACAACGGCGCGTCGGCAGAACTAAGCGTGAGCTGGGCGCTGAACCAGCCGGAATCGCAGGCGGGGACGGTGTGTCGATTGTCGGGCGATGCGGGCGCGGTGGATGTGTATACGCCGCAGGGGCCGGTGATGTATCGCGGGTTCGATGACAAGGGCAAGTCGAAATCCACGCCGATGAAACAGCCGAAGGTGGCAGGACACGCCGCGCTGATGCGGCATTTCAAGGAGTGCATCGCCGGCAAAGCAACGCCGCCGGTGGGAGCGCTGGAAGGCGTATCGCTGATGGAGGTGGCGGAGGCGATCTACAAATCGATTGAAACGGGCAAAGCGGTGGAAGTGTAGGCCGATTGGGTTTTCATATCAGTTTGGTGTGAAACTGATATGAAAACCGGCCGTGATGTGTGGGTATAGATCGGGCAGGAAAAGTGAGTTTCCGTGGTCTTGTCCGCCAGACGGACTACCGCGGGGCGATGGGAAGTTGGTATGATCGGCGGTCATGAACCGACGACCGCTTATTCCCCTGTTGGCGTTGGCCGCGATCACGGGTTGTACCGGCAGCGGCCCGGAGGCTCCTAAAACGACCGCCGCGGGCGGCGAGCAGCCGAAGGTGGTGCAGCCGTCCCAGCCGCAGGCGTCGAACAATAACGCGCCAGGTACGCTGGGCTCGCTCAGCAGTGCGCCCAAGCCTGCCGATGCGGCCGCCGCCAAGATCGAAACTACGCCCATTCCGGAAGGCGCGCGGTACACGATCCTCTGCGCCCGCTTCGGCGACGCCGGCCACGAGCAGCAGGCGCGGCTGATGAAAGACCAACTCACCCGCCAGACCGGAAGGGGCGACTTCCGCGTCGTTCACAACGCCAGCGACAGCACGCTTTACTTCGGCTACTACCGCGAGACCGAACGCACGCGCGATCCCGTCGAGGCCAAGCGCGCCGCGGACGACATCAACTGGCTTCAGACGCTGCGCACGGGCGGCGGACACGCGTTGTTCCGCATGCCGATCTCCGTGCCGCTCGAAACCGCCGACCCCGATGCGCCGGCCGAGTGGGATCTGGCGAAGCTGGACGCCGGCAAGCCGGCGAACGACCCGAACCGCCTGTTCTGGACCGTCGTGATCGCCGGCTACACCGCCGACGCGGTCGACGAGTTCGGCCGGCCGGCGGACCGCAAGAAGCTCGCGGTCGATGCCGTCCGCGAAGCGCGAAAGATGTTCCCCAATCAGCAGTTCTTCTACTACCACGGCGACAACATCTCGCAGGTGTGCGTGGGCGCGTGGCCCCGCAAGGCGATCGCTGAACAGGAGATGGACACCGCCGGCTCGGCCGACGAGGGCAAGGCCAATGCGGGTGAGGCGCTGGTCGTCTCGCCGACGGCGCTGCCGCAGAAGTTCACCGAGCGGCTTGAGCAGACCCACAACGTCAAGGTCGTGCAGCCAAAGGTCGTGATCCTCGATCCGACGCTTCAGCAGACGCTGCGTGCGTATCCCGAATATGCGGTGAACGGCGCCGCCCAGCCAGTAACGGTGACCGACCCGGTAACCGGGCGAAAGAGCACGAAGCTGCAGCCGTCGTTCCTGACGCAGATCCCGATCTTGCAGCCGTCGCTGTTGACGGGCGGCGGAACCGAGCCGCGCGACGCCGGCCCGGCGATGATCAATCCGATGGGCCCCGGCACCACCGGCGGACTGCGGGGAGCGCCCAGGCAATGATCATCGTTGTCGCCACCCGCAACCAGGGCAAAGCGCGCGAGTTCGCCGAGATGCTCGGCGACTCCGGGCCGTTGGACTGGCGCGACCTCTCCCACTTTCCCGCCGCCGGCGAGGTGGACGAAACCGGGCACACCTTTCGCGCTAACGCCTGCCTGAAGGCCAGCGAATACGCCAGACGGCTGGGCCATCACACGATTGCCGACGATTCGGGTTTGGAAGTCGATGCGCTGGACGGCTCGCCTGGCGTGTATAGCGCCCGCTGGGCGCAGATGCACGATCAGGGCAAGGGGGATGCCGACAACAACCGGTTGCTGCTGTCGCAGTTGAACGACGTGCCGGACGATAAGCGGTCGGCGCGGTTCGTCTGCGCGCTGGCGCTGTCGGATCCGCAGGGGCGGATTCTGCTGACCGTTCGGGACACGGTCGAAGGGAGAATTCTGCGGGAACTGCGCGGATCGAACGGTTTCGGCTATGATCCAATGTTCCTGATCGATGCCCTGGGTCGAACGACGGCCGAGCTGTCGTCGGACCAGAAGCACGCGATCAGCCACCGCGGCAAGGCGCTGCGGCGGATGAAAGAGCTCATGAAGGCAATCGTGCCGAACGTGTTCCCGTTGCCGGGCTCCACCGGGGACCTACGCTTGCATAGACAATCATCATGACCAAAGTTCTCGTCGCAGTTTCATCCGCCCTGGCGGCCGAGCGGCTGATCGACCCGGTCGGCGAACTCGCCAAACGCCTCGGCGCCGAAGTATTGGTTGTCCACGTCTCGCGCCCGTCGGGCGGCCAGACGCGCGAGCAGGAGGAGGCCGACGGCGAGAAGGCCGTGCGCGCGCTTCAGGACGGCATCGTCGCCAAGGGCGTTTCCGTGCAGACGTTGCTCATGTTCTCCGACGACATCGCCCGCGCCATCCTCAACACCGCTGAAGAGCAGGAGGCCTCGCTCATCTGCCTCGGCCTGACCGGCAAGAACGTCTTCGCACGCCTGCTGGCCGGCAATGTGCCGGTGGAGCTGATCCGCAATACGAAGATCCCGGTATTGCTGTTCCCGCCCGATTACAAAGACCCGACGGCGCGATAGCTCGCCCGGCGTCTCATTTTGCATTCATCGCAGCTTGCGGCCGTTTTGTCGCGTCAGTTATTGCGCGCATTCGGCTGGCCGATAACAGCCTGGAGAGGCGAAGTGTAGCCAGGACAAGCAAGGTGGGAGGACAACGATGAATTCAACGTATCAGCGCACTTTTCAATTGGCTTCGGTCGGCGCGCTTGAACGTCGGTTCTGCTTTGCGTCCGCGGGGGTGTCGCCGCTGGTGATCGACCTCGCGGACTGGGGCGAACGTCTGGACGTGATCATCTCTCCGATCGTGATTCAGGTTAGGCGAAAGAGCGGCTGGATCGACCATGATGCGATGCTCTACGATTCTCTGATCATCAATGGTGGGGCCTCGGCAGATTATGTGAAGGTGCGTGGGACGGCGCTTGCCTCCACTATTCGAGGCAATGAGGGAGACGACATCCTGATCGCGGGGGCGGGAGAGGATTTTGTTGAAGGTGGCCCGGGCAACGATCTGATCAACACTGGGTCAGGCGATGACTATGCTCTCGGCAACGACGGCCACGACACAATGCTGGGCGATAGCGGTAGTGATACGCTCACCGGCGGACCAGGCAGAGATGTCCTGATTGGCGAGCATGGCGACGATCTGCTCAATGGCGGGCCGCATGCCGACGTAGTTCATGGGAGCATGGGCAACGATCGGGTTCGTGGCCAAGGCGGCAACGATTTGCTCTACGGTGATTACGGCGACGATACCATCCTGGGTGGCGACGGCGATGACGCGTTGATCGGCGGACGTGACAATGATTGGCTCGACGGCGGGGCGGGAATCGATCTGCTTCGGGGCAGCGCCGGCAACGACACGCTTTTTGGTGGTATCGGCCGTGATCGGCTTATGGGTGACCTTGGCGCCGATATGCTCGACGGCGGCGATGACGAAGACATCGGGCACGTCGATGTAGATGATTTGCTGGCGATCGTCGAAATCCGGCGATGAGGTTCTCGCCTTGGCGAGGGTTGCGTTATCGTACCGCCTCCTGATACCGCGCCGCCAATCCCTGTTGATCGCCGACCGACTCGGTCGTGAAGCGTTCGATCAGCTTGCCGTCCTTGATGACCACCACGTCGCTGGCGTAGGCGGCGACGGATGGCTCGTGCGTGACCATCACGATCGTCTTGCCATGGATGACGCAGAGATCGCGGAGCAGTTCGCAGACGCTCTTGGAGTTGACCGAGTCGAGGTTGCCGGTGGGCTCGTCCGCGAGCACGACGGCGGGGTCGTTGATCAGCGCCCGGCCGATCGCGACGCGTTGCTGTTCGCCACCTGACATGGCGTCGGGCTTGTGGTGGCGCCGCTCGCCGAGGCCGAGGATGCGGATGAGTTCGTCGAGTCGCCGCTGATCGGCGTCGGTCGCGGATCGCGCCAGCCGCAGGGGCAAAAGGATGTTGTCCTCGGCGGTGAGCGTAGGAATGAGGTTGAACGACTGGAACACCAGGCCGATCTGGTCCCGGCGGAAACGCGTCAGCTTTGCGTCGGACATCGCGCCGAGATCATGCCCGTTCACCGTCACCTTGCCCGTCGTCGCCTGCGTCAGCCCGGCCATCAGGTGCAGCAGCGTGCTCTTGCCCGAGCCCGACGCGCCCATGATCGCCACGAACTGCCCGCGCGATACGCTCAGCGATACGCCATCCAGCGCGCGCACGGCGCGGGCGCCCTGCTTGTAGTCCTTCGCGACGTTGTCGACCTGTAATGGCGTCATGCGAACGGCGAGCGATCATATCGGTGCCGACGGGCCGGAACAAACGCGCTGTGGAGACGGCTGGCTACTCGATCGACTCCAACTCGCGGCCCTTGGTTTCGCGGACGAAGAACAGCACGAACCCGATCGACACCGCCGCCGCGATCGCATAGCAGAGGTAGGAGACGCCCAATCCCAGGCTGCCGACCATCGGCGGGAAGGTGGTCGAGACGACGAAGTTCGCCACCCATTGCATTGACGCGGCGATCGCCAGCGCCGTGGCGCGGATGCGGTTGGAGAACATCTCGCCCAGGAGCACCCACACGACCGGCCCCCACGAGAAGCCGAAGAAGAACACGTACAGGTTCGCCGCGATCAGCGCCGCCGTGCCGGAGGAGCCTTCGAGGACGGGAGCGCCGGCTTCGTTGATCGACGCGTGGTGGAAGAGGTATGCCATCAGCCCCAGCGAGATCGTCATGCCGATCGACCCCATCAATAGCAGTGGCTTGCGGCCGAAGCGGTCGACCGTGGCGATCGCCAGCAGGGTGGTCGCGATGTTGACGAACCCGGTGATCACCGTCACCCAGAGCGCATCCTCCTCGCTGAACCCAACCGACTGCCACAGCATCGAGCTGTAGTAAAAGATGACGTTGATGCCGACGAGCTGCTGCAGCATGGAGAGCGCGATGCCGATCCACACGATCGGCAGCAGGCCATATCGCCCGGTAACATCGCTCACGCGCGGCGGGACGTCGGAGCGGAGGCTGACGCGGATCTCTTCGAGCTTCACCTCCGCGCCGTCGCCCAGCACGCCGACGAGCACCAGCTTTGCCTCCTGGTATCGCTGCTTTGCCGCGAGATAGCGGGGCGATTCCGGGATGATCAACGAGCCCAGCCCGTAGATGGCGGCGGGGAAGATTTCCATCAAGAACATCCAACGCCACGCCTCCAGCCCGAACAGCCACTCGTTCGACGCGCCGCCGGCGGATTTGGCGATGCCGTAGTTGCTCAGCAGCGCGACGAAGATGCCCACCACGATCGCCAATTGCTGTAGCGAGCCGAGTCGCCCGCGCAGGTGCGCCGGCGAGATTTCCGCGATGTACGCCGGCGCGATCACGCTTGCCGCGCCGACCGCAAGCCCGCCGATCATGCGCCAGACGATGAAGTCCCAGATCGTGAACGGAAACGCCGACCCGATCGAACTGACGAAGAACAGCACCGCCGCGATGAACATGCTGCGCGATCGCCCGATGCGGTCGGCGATCGGCCCGGCGCACAACGCGCCGATGGCGGAGCCCAATAACGCCAGCGACACCGAAAGGCCCGTCAGCCAGTCGTTGATCTCGAATTGCAACTGCAGGGCTTTCACCGCGCCGTTGATGACCGCGGTGTCGAACCCGAATAAAAACCCTCCGATGGCAGCCACGGTGGCGAGCAGGATGACACGACCGAGGACCGAGTTGTCAGTGGCCATATCGGAATCCTATACAGAGCGTGGCCAGATTCGTAGTTTCGCTTGGGCTCATCAACAATCGGGCGCGATCCAACAACACATATGGCGTTGGGCGATTCATCCCAGTCGCGCGCGATGGCGACATCACCGCGATTGCTAACGAAGCCGCATGAAGACGAAGATCGCGACGATGTTGAGGGCGATCGTCAGGCCAGCCACGACGATTCCCACCACGCCGTGGGTAATGACGCTGCCCGGGGTGGGAGAGCGTCGTCGTCGTACGATGGCGATGCACCCGAACGCCAGTCCGCCGACGATCATCACGAGTTGCACGGCCGCCATGAACATGGCGCCTGCGAAAGAGCCTTGGATGTTTTCTCGCGTGAGAAAGCTCAGCAGCCATGCCACCAGCACGGCCACCCAGGATGCTTTCGCCATCTGGAGGACCTTGTCCGGGCCGGCGGCGACCGCCGACGGGGTCGGGTTGGCGTATTCGAGCGGAGCGGGCGTCTCCCGTAGCTCGGGAATGGGCGGCGGCGACATGACAAGAACCCCTTTCGTGATAAATGACAGGCCGAATCTGTTGGATTCGGCCTGTCATCTCAAACTCAATGTCGAACCCTCATCCTCACACCACGCCCGCAGTGCCGGTCTCGATCGGTTGTGAGACGTACTCGCGCGGGTCGGTCACGTAGCCGGTCAACGCCGATGCGGCGACGGTGAGCGGGCTGGCGAGGTAGACGCCGGCCTTCTTGTCGCCCATGCGGCCGGGGAAGTTGCGGTTGGTGGTGCTGATGCACTGCAGCGCCGAGTTGAGCCGGCCGAACGTGTCGCTCGGGCCGCCCAGGCAGGCGGCGCAACCGCTGGGGCCGACCAGGCAGCCGGCTTCCAACAGGACGTCTTCGATGCTCTTCTCGTTCGGCCCTTTGACCTGCCCGCGCAGGTTGAGCGTCTTCATGTCCTGGTGCACCTCGGTGCTGCCGGGCACGACGTAGGTCGGGATCTTGACCTTGTTCCCCGCCAGGATGTTGGCGGCGAAAATCATGTCGGTGATCTTCCCGCCGGTGCACGAGCCGATGTAGGCGCGGTCGAGCTTGACGTCTCGACAGTTGCGGGCGGTGTCCTTGTTGTCCGGCGAGTGCGGCTTGGCGACCATCGGCTCCATGGTGCTCAGGTCCCACTCGAACTCGGCGATATATTTGGCATCGGGGGCCTCGACCGGAATGTCCCAGTTCGGCAGGTTGGAGCGCTTGCGGACGTAGGCGAGCGTCTTTTCATCGACGTCGCACACGCCGTTCTTGCCGCCGGCCTCGATCGCCATGTTGGTCAGCGTCATGCGGTCTTCGAGGGTGAGCGAGCGGATGCCCTCGCCGGCGAAGTACATGCTGCGGTAGGTGGCGCCGTCCACGCCGATCTCGCCGATGACCGCCAGGATCAGGTCCTTGGCGGTCAGGTAGGCGGGAATCTGCCCGTGGAACTGGAACTTCATCGTCGGCGGAACCTTCAGCCAGGTTTTGCCCGTGCCGAGGGTGAACGCCGCGTCGGTGTTGCCCACGCCTGTCGCGAACATCCCGAACGCGCCCGCCGTGCAGGTATGGCTGTCGGTGCCGAGCATGATCTCGCCCGGGCGGACGTGACCTTCTTCCGGTAACGCCTTGTGGCAGACGCCCTTATAGCTGGTCTTGGTCGGGTCTTTGTACGGGCTGGGCATTCCCGGGTTCATCGTGACGAAATCAGGGTCGTAGTAGTATTTCAGCCCCTGTTCGGTGACGAAATCCCGCAGGATCTGGATATTGCGGTGACATTTATCTTCGGCGGTGAAGATGTAGTGGTCGGGGATGACGACGACGCGGTCCTTGTCCCACACCTTTGCATTTCGGCCGAATTTTTCGTGGAAAATGCCGATGGTGCCGGGGCCGCAGACGTCGTGCGTCATGAGAATGTCTACGTTGACCCACACGTTTTCGCCGGGCTCGACGCGGGCGCGCCCGGAGTGTTTCGCGAGGATCTGTTCAGTCATCGTCATGCCGGCCATCGATACGTCTCCTCATAGAGAAAAAATCAGATCGAAGAGTATAGCACCCCGGCGGGGGTGTTTCTATCGCACGTCAACGTCTGTATCCTTCTGGAGATACAAGTGCGTGGGAACTCCGAAGCATGAAGTTATCGATCGTCATTCCGGTTTACAACGAAGAACAGACCCTGCACGAAATCATCGAAAAGGTGGTTTCGGCCCCGATTCCCGACGGGATGACCCGGGAAATCATCTGTGTTAACGACTGTTCCAAGGACAACACCGCCGCCCGGCTGGACGAACTGCCCGCCAAATTTCCCGGCGCGGCGTTCACCATTTTCCATAAGCCTGTTAATCAGGGCAAAGGCGCGGCGCTGCGGGACGG
>JBBCIV010000266.1:0-5614 GCA_037189665.1 Phycisphaerae bacterium
CCACGATCATCCGGCCGTACAGCACCGGAACAGGATTACCCTGCGCCGATGTGTTGACCGGCCCGTTGAAGTGGTAGGAAGCGCCATTGTCCGGGCCATCTTTCGCGCTCAGGCCACGCTGCTGGGGCGAGAGCATCTGCATTACCCCACCCAAAGCCATCGACACTCCCATCGATAGCATCATTGGCGCTGCCATTGCTCCCTTCGCTCCAAGCGGAAGAGCGATTGAGGCTGGCATATAGAAGGCCGCGACGATCAGCGCAGCCCCCAACAGAGTTTGGAACAGTCCTCCTTGCTTCGCACCCGCAAGGATCGGCGCAATGCGGATGACGTCATCCCCCGGGGGAACTCGAATCTCGTCCTCGCCAATATTCCGCTTACCCAGGAAGCAGGCGTACCGAATCCCTCGCTCTTCGCTGCTGGCAAGTGCTTGCTCGAACCCAGGCAACACAACGCAGAGCGCGCGGATTGCCTCAGCGGTGTTCGCAACCGCCAAGCGATGCACCCGGCCGAATTGAGCACCCAGCTTGCCGTACAGCCGGACATCCCGCAATTTGTCACTCATCACCTACCCCATATAACGCAGCACCAGGCGCGTGGCCTCGCGCCAGTAGCCGCCATACACCACCCGCTCCGAATCACGCCCGTAAAGGTGGTGCAGCATCGCGTCCGGCACCGGGAAGAGATCCGGCGCCTCCTTCAAGACAGACGAGCCGATGAATACGCCCGAGTGGTTGACCCGATCAGACCGAATCTGCATTAGCACCACGTCACCCGGCTCCATCTCTTCGCCAGTGCATAGCGGCCGAAATCCGGCATCTGCATAGTGGTCCATGTACAAGTCGCCTTCGCGCCCCTCGTTCCACCACCCGTCCTCACGGTGGAAATCCCGCAGGACGATTCCCCTCTCTCTCGCATACCAGTCGCGCACCAGGCTGTAGCAGTCCAGCACTCCGTGCGCGAAAGGCCGGCCGAGCAGCGGCGCTACAAACCCCTCGGGCGCGATGCCGACGATCTCTCCCGCCCTCACAGCGCCGTCGTCATCCCTGTTCACCGGCAGCATGAACCACGGCAACGCGCTTTCTTCGCACGCCACCCTATCCGCGTCGTGAATCAGCAGAGGGAACTGGTCCGGGTGGGAGTGGATGACCGCCGTAATGCGGCCTGCTTGCTCGGCGTCGGTGTAGTCTCGCGGGTCCATCACGAAATGCTCCGTTCCGGTCGCGAGGTTTCGACAAGGCCGATACGTCTCCCGCCGGCCGACAAGCACGACCAGGCCACAACACTCGCGCGGGTACTCCGCCACCGCATGAGCGCGGATGGCCTCCAGAGTTTTCTTGCGCATGATTAACCCCTGATGCGGTCAGCCGAAGGAAAGCCGCCGAAATTGATGACTTCGTACTCGCCAAACCGCTTTTTGCAGTCCGAGAGCAGACCCGAGCAACGGTCAAGGGTCGGGTCAGATACCGGATTGCCCTGGATATCGAACATGCGCGAGCCGGTATAGCCGCAGTAGGTCCCACGGTATCCGCCTATGGTGAGCCAGCCACACACGCCCGCGATAATCTGGCGAGCCGGCAACATCTGCCCGCTGAAGTCCAGCGCGCTGGAAAGCTCGAACTCGACCGATTCCGCCGTCTCAGCCGTCTTCTGCTGCACAATCCAGATCTCGTCTGGAAATTGCTCGTCCGGTGAGGCCGTCGGGTTGCCTTCGGGGAAGTTCCGGGCGTCCAGATACTTGCCCAGCGTCCGCCGGACGATCACCCGCGCCCCCACCAGGTCATCCAAGGCCAAGCACAGCGCCGAGATCACCCCGACAATGGGCGTGCCATCCTCCTGGCGCCCGATGTTTCCCACTCTCAGCGTGGGCGTCGGCTGCTGCCCTTCCCCCGTCTGCTCAAAGCCCTCCGCCTCGATGGCCCAGGGATCGTACTGCTTGCCCTGCCACCAGATCGGATCAACCTGACTATGCCCGTGGAAACGAAGGATCGTGCCCCCGATGTTGCTTGCGTCCAGCTCAAACAGGCGGATCTCCGACCCTACCTCCAGCTTTTGAACGTCTGCATTAATTCCCATGAATGCCTTCCTTATGCGTTGATGCTCGCGGCAAGGGCGAAGAGGTCATCGATCTGCTGGTGCGTCAGGCCCAACTGCGTCGCAATCGCGGCAAGCATTTCGCTGTCGCGCCGGAACTCCTGCATGTCCGCCCAGGCCCGCCGGTACATTGCCGGCGTATCCGGGTGATTGATCAATGCGTCCGCAGCTTCGAATACTGTGGTATCACCGAGCGGCGTCTGCCACATGGCCTCACGCCCCTGGAACCGTGAGACGACCTGGGGACCGACAACCTCAGGCAGCTGGATGGGAATCTCTGCCACGGGGACCAAGGTAAGGGGAACCGTCAGCTGGTCCCCCATTGCCGTGTAAAACACGGGGCCATCGGGAGTCTCATTTACGATCACGTCGTCATCGAATGCCCAGTATTTGCCCGTCGCGGTGTCTTTGAAGTTCTGCATCAGCGGTACTCGGACCATTTAAGGTTGTTCATGTTGGAAACACCCACGGAGTAGGTGCCACCAGGGCGGATCAACTCGGTGTGACCGACAGTGCCGCCAGTGAACGCGCCGGACCATACCGGACGCGACAACATCTGCCCATCGCCGGTGAAGACGAAACCCCCATCTGCGCCAGTCAAGGTGCCGGTCACGGTCACCAGGATCGGGCGGCCCGTGGTGTTGGTGTAGGTGCTGCCGATAACCCGGGATGCAGTGACGTCGGCCCACCCTTGTCCACGCCCGAAGATCGCGGCAGTCATTTCCGAAATAGACTGATACGAGAGGTCGGAACGCGCGTAGGCAGTGCCGCCCCAGCGGTACCAGCCATCACCATCGACATAGATGTCGCCCATGTCCGAAGTCGGAAGCCCGGTAGCCGCGTGCCAGGCGCTAGTGGATTTCCAGGGCTGCCACACGCCCGTCGAACTATTCCCGAAACGCATGAACGTGCGCGGCTTCTGGCCCGTGACGAGGTACGTCAACTCCTGGCTGATCTGTGTCGCAGCGCCGTAGTAGACGCGCATGTACCCGGCAGCTGGCCAGTTGGTAGAAAACGCCGGGAAGTTCGCTCCCAGAGACGCGGATGCCGTCCACGTGTAAAACGTGTTGTCCGACGTGAGCGTATTGGCATCGGTCGCTGTGGTAATGAAGACGTGGGTCATGGCGCTGCCCATGTCCGCCACTTCCTTCCAGACAGACCAAGTTGATGCCGCAGTTTGCATCCGCCACCACTTTCGGAACGGCGAAGTGCGCGTGCTCATCTCCTGCAGTGTCGCATTCCCGAAGTTTTGGACTTCTAGGAAGCAGGTAATGTTGTCGGCCGGGTAATTGTTGGCCAACGTGGCGGCAGATGATTGGTTCTGCCAATACGGTCCTGGAACGGTGTAGGTGTTAAGGTCATGCGCGGTGGTCGGCAGAACCTTGGCCGTGCTGGCACGCACATAGGCGGCCGTCCCCCACGTGTACCAGCCATCGCCGTCCACGTATACATCGCCGTGGTTGGCGGTCGGCATCACCGCCGTTGACGAAATTGGACCGGCGATACGCCAGTCATACCAAGTCCCACCGACTACTCCATAGCGCTCGAATATCAACGGATGCGAAGCGCTCGCCTGTGGGAGGGTTAGGCGCTGAAACACTGTCGTTGCGCTATAGGCTGTGACTTCCAGATGACCACGGCCAACAGCACCTGCGACGAGCGAAGGCCAATTGGTGCCGCTCGTGACAACCGCACCACTGGTCCACGTGTAGACGTTATTGACTGCCACGAGGCTGTTGGCATCAGTAGCGGCAGTCAGTGCGGACACCGTTATGGTATCGAGTGATCGGGCTAGTTCCTGCCAGAGCCCCCAGGTGAGCGACGTACCGAAGCGCACGCGCTTGAACGTGCGAATGGCGCCACCGGTACCGTTGCGGGTGGTATAGGTCTGCGTGACCTGTCTATTATTCGCCTCGGCAGTCTCTACTACGAGCGTGCCCGCCACTGCGATGGGCCAGTTGTTCGCGGCCGAGGCGTGAGCGTCCGAATTGATGTAGTACGAACCGGGGTCCGTCACGTCGTTCGCGTTCGTGCCGTCACCTAGAGGCACCGCATACATCAATGGCTGCTGGGAACGAAGCATCTTTCCGTCAGCGCCAAGCCCCGCCACACCATTCGCGGCCCCGATCACGGTAGTGTCTAGGGACGCAACCCATGGAGACCAGGAGCCTCCCACGAGGGATCGGCTGTAGGACTTGTTGCTCGGAGCGGCGAAATAGACCTGGGTCACCGCCGTTGTCGCGCTGCCTGTGAAACTAGGCGCGTAAGGGCACAGAACCAGCAGCGTGCCAGACTGTGCGACGGGGAAGTTCGACCCGCCAGCCGCGATAGTGCCGGACGTAACGACCCAGTACCCGCGCACCAAGTAAGCCGCGCTGTTCAGATCTTGGCCCGCTGCCATACTCCCGCTGTACGGGAACGCATTGGAAAGCGTGGCCGACTCCGTCCATCCGGTCCAAATGCCGCTGTAGAACGTGCGCCAGAACGCCCTTGAATCGCTTCCGGTCCTGTACTGGGTGTAAAACTGATAAACGAACGCCGCCGAGGGCGCGAATACTTCCAACACCCCTGCCGTAGCCACCGGATAGTTCTGACCAGCCGCGGCGCCAGCGTTCGTCGATTGGTGAAAAAGCCCCGACGTCACGTAGGTGTTGAGGTCCACACCCGAAGGCAGTTGCCCCGGCTTGAACACTTCATCCAGAGCAGCATTCAGGGCAGCAAAGTTCCGGTTTACCTTCTGCATCGAATCGCGCAGAGGGTCACCGGTCCGGTCGTTGGCGACCGCGCCAACTTTGATAGATTCGATAACCGCCATGATCTAAGGCCTGAAAGTTTGTTGAAACGTGACGGAGAGGGAGTAGGCCCCGCCCCCCAAGGCGACGGGCTGGTACTCCGCCGCCGTGTAGTAGCCTGGCTGCCCCAGGGGAGGGGTCCAAAGGAATGCGCGACAGCCGGCATGGCGTTCGAGGAACGCCACGATGGGCGCAATCGTGGCCTCCTTGCCAACGAACTGAAGCGGCCACGACTGCACCTTGTTGTTGATGCCGTCTGCCGCCTTCTGCGTGTAGCCGTCCCCGAACTGGGCTTCCAGTACCCGGAATCGGACACTGCCCTGCGCGTTGATACGTGGCACCCATGAGAAAACTTCCATTAACCAGACCTCCCATAGGCGTTGTTCCAGGACGCGCCGCCCGGCTTGAATGAGCGGGCAATCTTCTGGTCAATTCGGGCGTCAACAAAATCGCCGATCTCCTGACCGAATTGTTCCCACCCTGCCGGCGCGTCAGTGTTGGATTGGCCGTTCCCTTGCACGTAAACATTGACCTCGACGCCCCCGCTGCCGCCTGTACCGCCATTTCCCGCGGATCCTGCGGCGAGCGGCGTGACGTAGCCACCGCTTTCGCCTGTCATGAGGTAAGTCTTGCCCTCTGTGGTGAATAGCTCGGGCCCCTTCTCGTTCACTTCCCACAATTGGCCCGACCCCCCCCCCCCCCCCCCCCCCCCCCCCCCCCCAAAAAAA
>JBBCIV010000267.1:0-2614 GCA_037189665.1 Phycisphaerae bacterium
AACCCGTGCCACGCGAAGCAAACGTCCGCTCCACTTGAGGGTGTTTGAAACAGCTTCTTAGCGCCGCGTCTTAACGCGGGCTTTTCGGCGTAACAAACGTGAACGCCCCGCGTCAAGACGCGGCGCTAAACGTCGGATACACTAAGGCGATGCTGAAATGCCCCTTCATTGTTGGCCTGAGTGTCCTCGCGCTGGGCGGCATCGCCTTCGCTGACGAACTGCCGTCGTGGTCGTCGTCGGTCACGCCGTACGCCCGATACGCATTTGAAACCGATCTGGACGACGCCGGCAGCTTTTCCGTCCTGCGCACCGGTGCGTCGTTCAAGACCGGCGGCCCGTGGACCGAATCGGTGTTCGCGGGCTTGTCGTTCGACGCGGAGTATTCCAACTACGATTCGGACAGCGGCATCCCAAGCGATTTCGTCTTCCTCGACCTGCGGCCGTCCGTCAGCGTCTATCTCAATGAAAACCTCGGCGTCTACGGCGGCCTGATCCTCGGCGCCGGCGGTGAGCCGGACGCGGACGTAGGCCAATCGCTCATGTACGGCGCGTTCGTCGGGTTCAACTACCAGGTCTCGCCGGGCGTGTGGATCGGCACGGGCGTTGGCTTCAGCACTCAACTTGAAGACGACGCGCTGGTCGTGCCGCTCATCAACCTCAACTGGGCGATCAACGACCGCCTGACGCTTGAGGCCAACGGATTAAGCGGAAAGCTGAATTACCAGCTGGACGGCGCGTGGTCGGTCTTCCTCGAAGGCCGCTACGAGTTCCGCCAATACCGCCTCGCCGACGACGCCGCCATTCCTGAAGGCGTCTTCAGCGACGAATCGATCCCCGTCGGCATCGGCGTGACCTACTCCCCCAACGATGCCATCAGCCTGACCCTCAGCGGCGGCGCGATCGTGTGGCGGGAGATCGAATTTTACGATGACGACGAGAACAAGCTCAGTTCCGATGAAGCCGACATCACCGGCTACGTCTCGGCGAGCGTGAGGATTGCGTGGTAAACGCCGAATGATCCCCCTCTCCCCAACCTCCAACGCCGCCGTCGCGATCGTGAGCCGATTGTGCGAGGCACACGCGCACGATGAGGAAGCGACGATCGGCGATCTGCTGAAGATCTCGGGCGTCGATGAGAAAACGACCTGGAGCGTGCTGGCGGAGTTGGTACGGGCGGAACTGGTGATCGAGGGGTTCGACGTCGGCGGCTATCGCATCACGCGCGAGCCCGCGGCCATCACACTGCTGGACGTCGCGACGCCGTTCGAGCCGATCCTGCAGGACGGCTTGCGCCGGATCGCCAAGGCGATGCGGCCGGCGGTGGAAGAGCACTTCAGGTCCATCACCTTCGCCGCCTGCGCCACCAACTGCCCCAGCGAAAGCCAGTCCGACGAACCCGGCAACTGCCCCCGCTCCATCCTCGCCGCCGAGACCGACAGTTCGGCCAGCCGCGCCTGATCAAGTCTGCCGTAACGTAACAACGACAAAACTGTGGTTCCCGAGCGGCCTCTCACTTAGTCCGGTCAGGTGCCGCAGGCGGTATATCGCCGAGATAACTCGTGTACTTGTCGGCCCGCCCTTTCGCCTGATCAATCGGGTACTTCACCTCGTTCTTCGCAATCTTCCTCGCCATCGCGTCGGCCAGGTCGATGCCCTGATCATGGGCGATCAGCAACACCCACCCGAGTACGTCGGACAGCTCGTCCGCGAGCGCGGACTTGTTGGCGCGCAGGTGGGCCTCCATCTCTGCGCCGTTCTTCCACTGCACCAGTTCCAGCACTTCGGCCGCTTCCAGGCAGAGAGAGAGGATTTGGTCTTTGGGGTTGTGGAACTGCTTCCAGTCGCGGTCGTCGCGAAACTTCAGCAGGCGTTCGGTGAGGCGTTGCAGGTCGGACATGACGGGTGTTTTACACCGCTTCGTCGCGCCACGCTCGCGCTTCTTCGAACATCCGCTCAAACGATTTCTGGATGTACGCGACGATCTCCTCCCCCTTGAGGTGATCGAGCCGAACAGGCTTGCCGTAGATCACCCGCACGCGCCCGCGGCCGGGGAGGATTTTATGGCGTGGGTAGGCTTCGTACGCCCCCACGATGATCGCCGGCAACACCGGCACCTTCGCCCGGCGGATCACCAGCGCTACGCCGCCAAGCACGGGTTGGAGCTTGCCGTCATCCGTTCGCGTGCCTTCGGGAAAGACGTTCAGCACTTCGCCGTCCTGAAGCAGCTTGATCGTCTGCTTCATCGCGCCGACGTCGCCCTTGCCCTGCTCGATCGGGAAGGCGTTGAGCTTGCGGATCAGCCACGCGAACGGGCCGATCTTGAACAGGTACGAGTCCGCCAGAAACGCGAACGGCCGATCAAACGTGACGGCGAGGACGACCGGGTCGAGATAGCTCTGATGGTTGGAGACGACCAGCACGCCCCCCTCTGGCGGCATGTTCTCCCGGCCGCGGACCTTCAGATCGAACATCACGCGCGTCAGGATCGCCGCCACCGCCTGGAGCGTTTTCCATGTGAGGGAGCGTTGTTTTTTGGGGTGGCCTGGCTCTGGCATTGGCAGCGTTTCTGTCGCGTGCTGCGTGCCGCGTACTGCGTAGGGAAGGAAAGCGATTC
>JBBCIV010000268.1:0-36522 GCA_037189665.1 Phycisphaerae bacterium
CTGACCGCTGATGCCGACGAGGGCGATCCAGCGTTCGCCGAGGGGGTTTTTCGGGTCGTCGGGTTCGATGACGCGGGGGCCTTCGGCACGGGGGTTGTAGTAGCGGGGGTTTTCCAGCTTGGTGTCGACGCGCCACTCGCCGGTGGGGGTCGAGTCGTCTTCGCCGAGGCCGACGCGCAGGCGTTTGACGAACACCGCGCCGGGCTCGCCGGGCTTGCCGATATAGAGGTCGAGGGTGAAGTCGGACTTATCGACGTAGGCGTGGAACGGCCCGCGGATGACCTTGAGCGACTTGCCGGCCTGAAGCTTTCGCGGATCGGAGATGCCGTTCAGCCGGCCGATGAATTTCCAAGGGACGTCGTAGTTGGCGGCGATCTTCTGGAGCAGTTCGCCGGGCTTGACGAGGTGCTGGACGGCGTGCTCGTCGCCGAGGAACTTGCGGTTGGAGAAGACGACGACCTCGTTGATCTCGTTCAGCCGACGAAGCACGTCGTCGTGCTCGGCGGGGGAGAGCTTCTTCGTATCGATCGCTTGGACGAGCAACCGGCGGGCGGCGAGGAGGTCGTCGGATTTCCGCTTGGCGTCGGCCTCATCGACGAGCGCTTTGACGTCGCCGCTGAGCTTGGGCGCTGCAGGCGGCGGGGCGACAGGAGGCGTCGTCGGGGTAGCGGGGGTGTCGAACTTCACCGGCTGCGTCGCCGGCGCGGGCACGTCGATCTTCACCGCAGCCAACTGAATATCGGGTGTCGCCGGTGCCTTTGAGGCTGGCGCTTCAGATTTCGTTGGCAAGTCGGTCTTACCAGCATCCACAATTACCGGTGTTTCCGGAGAACCGGAGCCCAGCATCTTGTAGAGGACCGCCACCGCGCCCACTGCCAGCGCAACGCCCATCACGGCGACAACAGGTTTTGATAATCGTGTGCGACGAGCCATGTGTCGGACCTCCATGTCCGGATCGATCGGGATAGGTGAAACAGAAGCGCGTCCGGGAGCGGCGGTCAGGTTCGTAGAATGCTCCGCGTGGAGACGCGTCGAATGCCCCGATCCGTTGCGAGCATACTCAGTGGGATATCGTGGTCAAGCATTGGGATGTACGGAACGATCTGCTCTTCGAAGCAAAGTCCGCACGAAACGCCCAGGAAATCGTTCTGCGCCAGGAAGCGGTCGTAAAAGCCCATGCCGCGCCCGATCCGGTGGCCGCACTCGGTGAAGCCGAGGCCCGGCACCAGCACCAGGTCGATGAACGACAGCGGAACGGGGTTGCCGGAAATCGGCTCGCGAATGCCGTGGCGGGTGGTGTGCAGTTCTTCCGATGACAGCGACGAGATCTCCACCGGCACCATCCGCCGGGCGTCCCAGCTCACCTTGGGGACGACCACCGTCTTGCCGTGCTGCCACGCCCGAAGCGCCAGGGGCGCACAGTCGACCTCCAGGGGGGTCGACAAGTACAGCATGACCGTCTTGGCCGATTGAAACTCGCTGGTGGAGGCGATGAACGCGCACGCCGACACGCTCTTGGCGTGCCGCTGTTCGTCGGTCATCCCGGCCAGCACCTCGCGGAGCTTCCGCCGGATTTCGGTTTTGTCGCTGCGATGTTCCGTTTCGTTCGACATTACCGCGTTCCGCATCCCCGGGGCATGCCCTGCGCCCGGCCAAATGCCACCCCGAATCACAGCCCCCATTATACAGACACTACTACGTCCGTCACCGATGGTGCGTTCATCCAAATCATTATTGATTCATTCATCCGGATTGACGGATTTATCCGTTCCCGATGGTTTCCTCAGTGATTCGAGCCGCTGTTTTACTTTTGCTTCAAAGCCCAGTTCCTTTGGCGTGTAGTATTTCTTATCGACGCCCAGGTAATCCTGCTCCACAAATCCTCCGGGCGCGTCGTGCGGATATTTATAATCGGCGCCGTGTTCCAGCCGCTTGGCGCCCTTGTAGTGGGCGTCGCGCAGGTGCTTTGGAACGGGGATGGTCCGGCCTTCCCGCGCGTCTTTCATCGCCTCGGAGATGGCGATGGTGGCGGAGTTGCTCTTGGGGGCCTGCGCCATGTAGATGGCGGCCTCGGCGAGGGTGAGCTGGCATTCGGGCATGCCGATCCGCTCGACGATGTCGTAGCACGCCGATGCCACCACCAGCGCCATCGGGTCGGCCAGGCCGATGTCCTCGCTCGCCAGGATCGCGATGCGCCGCGCCAGGAATCGCGGATCTTCGCCGGCTTCGAGCATCCGCGCCACCCAGTAGATGGCGGCGTCGGGATCGCTGCCGCGCATCGATTTGATCAGGGCGCTGGCGGCGTCGTAGTGCTCGTCGCCCGTTCCGTCGTAGGCGATGGCCTTGCGCTGCATCGATTCTTCGGCGACGGTCTGATCGATCTTCACAGTAGCGCGGGCGTCCCGCCCGTGGGATGCGTCCACGGGCGGGACGCCCGTGCTACTGAGCACTGCGACCTCCAGCGCCGTCAACGCCCGCCGCGCGTCGCCGTCGCTCCACTCGGCCCAGAGGTCGAGGGCTTTCTCGTCGATCTGAATATCGAGGTTGCCGAAGCCGCGTTCTTTGTCCGCGATCGCGCGTTTCAACAGCGCCTTGATGTCGTCGTTGTCGATCGTCTGAAACTGGAAGATCTGGCTTCGGCTGACCAGCGCCGAGTTGACCGCGAAAAACGGGTTTTCCGTCGTCGCGCCGATGAGGATGATCAATCCCGCCTCGACGTCGCCGAGAAGGATGTCCTGCTGGGCGCGGTTGAAGCGGTGGATTTCGTCGAGGAACAGCACCGTTCGCCTGCCCCCATGAGAGAGGCGCTCGCGGGCGGCGTCGAGGATCGCGCGGACCTCCTTCACCCCCACGCCGGCGGCGTTCATCTGCTCGAAATGCGATTTCGTGTACGCCGCGATCAGGCTGGCGAGGCTGGTTTTTCCCGTTCCCGGCGGGCCGTAGAAGAGGACGCTGAGCAGCCGGTCGGCCTCGAGCATGCGCCGCAGCAGCTTGCCGGGCGCGAGGAAGTGCTGCTGCCCGACGAACTCGTCGATCGTCCGCGGCCGCATCCGCACCGCGAGCGGGGCGACGCGATCGAGGTTCTTCTGCCGGGATTCGGCGAACAGGTCCATCCACGCATCATACGCGCCAAACGCCGCAAAAGCAGGGCAGCCGGGCTCGCGTCGGCGTGTACGCACGCCAGCGCAACCCGCGAAAACCGTTACTTCACGCCGACGTAAGCGCCGAACGTAGCCGTCTTGTGCAGGATGTCGGCCTTGGCGAACCCCGCGGCGCGGAGTTGATCGATCTGCCAGGTGATCGGCCGGGGGCTGTCTTCTTCTTCGATGTAGGCGAACACCTTCCGCGCGTACTCTTCCCCGCCCACGCTGGTCAGGTGGTTGAAGTATCGCTCGGCCAGGATCGATTCCACCGCGTCGATCTCGTGCTTCACCATGTCGTATACCCACACGCTGCCGCCGGGCTTCAGCCAGCGGTGGAAGCTCTTCAGCACTTGTGCCCACTCTTCGTCGGCTCGCAGGTGATGCAGCACCGCGCCTGCGACAATCAGGTCGAATGACCCGTCCTCAAACTCGCACGTGCGGATGTCCGATTGCAACGTTCCGGCCACCACGCCGCCTGCCTGGGTTACGCGCTGCTGAGCGCGGTCCAGCATCGGCTTGCTAAGGTCGACCAGCGTAACGGTCATGCCGGGAAACTTTCCGAGCAGTTTGATCGACCAGTTGCCCGCGCCGCAGCCCACGTCCAGCAGCGAACCGGCGCTCGGCGACAATTTCGCCGCGCCCTCGGCGATGAGGTTCAGCGCCAGCCCGCCGTCGATCGCGGTGCGCTGGCCGGCGTTGGCGTCGGAGAAGTTTTCCACCAGGCTGTCAAAACGTTGGCGGATCTGGTCCACGGATGATTTGGAACGCGTGTCGCTCATATCCGACGCATGTTAGAGCGCAAGGCTCCCGCCGTCAGCAAGGGTTTGCCTCAGGCGGTGTGTATCGATCGTGCGGACGTCGCCGGTGGTCCGCAGCGCGACGGCAGACGCGACGCCGACGGCTTCGCCGGTCTGGTTCATGTTGACCATCACGCGCACGCCGCCGAACGCCTCGCGATCGGCGTCCAGCAGGCGGCCGGCCACCAGCAGGTTGGCTGCGCCAGGCAATACCAGGCTGCGATACGGCACCTGGTAGCATGATGGCGTCGGCACGTCTTCGCCGCGCCAGCGCCTCCAGTAATGCGAGCCGTCGCGGTTCACGATCTCTTCTCGCCCATCGAGATACCGCAGGATGGTCCCGCCAGGGTGATGGACGTCCACCGGGTATGTACCGTTGATCACGCCATCTTCAAACCGCACGCCGGAGAGCAACTCGTGCACGCTCAGCGTGTGCCGGCATTTCGCATGCCACGTCTCTCTCACGCCCAGCGCGTGCGCCCACGAGATGACCGGCAACTCGACGTTGTGCACCGCGCGGCTCATGTCGTTCAACGTCCGAATCCACCGCCTGCCGTCGAGCAGGGCCTGCGTCAGTTGATCGGCATCGCTCGCGTCCACCCCGTTATTGCGCGGGCCGTACACGTTTGCCACGCCCGGCACACCGAAGAGGGCGTGTACCCACGGAAAGCCGTTGTCACGCGGGTAGTTGAAGCGCTCGCCGTGCTCGGCGATGAAATGCCGCCAGTTGAAGCCGGACACCCGCATCATCTTTTCTGTGCCGCCCAACATCGCCTGGTAGGTGACGGGTTGAAGCGCGGGCGACTTGTAAGCCTCAAATCCCGCGCGGCGGATCAGGTCGCCGTCGCCGGAGGCGTCGATGAAGAACCGCGCGCGGATCGCCCGTCGTCCCGACTTGTCTTCGATGAGAATCGCGCTCAGCCGATCGCCCTCGCGGATTCCCCCGACGCATATCGCTCGCAGAAAGGGGCGGATGCGGTACTCGGTCACCAGTTGATCCAGCTCCGCCGCCATCTCGGCACTGTTGAAGCGGAACTGGATTCGTCCCGGCAGCGGCAGGTCGTCAATCGCGTTGCGCCGGCGCATGCGTTCGACCACTTCCGCCGTCAGGCCGCCGATGATCTGCTGTTCAAACTCGGCGTCGAGCAGCGAATGCCACTCGTTCACCTGCGCCGCGGTCGCCGATCCGCCGAAGATCGAGTTTTGCTCGACGACGCAGACCGCCAGTCCCAGCCGCGCCGCCCGCACGGCGGCAAAGATGCCCGTGCAGCTTCCGCCGACGACGCAGAGGTCGCATTCGTGCGCAACGGGCGTTTCGCGGGCGGGTTCGTGAACGGTGGTGGCCATGGTGAGAATGCGTCAGGGTATCTTCAGATGATAGTCGATCCGCCGTCGGCGAGCGTGGAACGGAGCCGAGCGGTGTCGATCGTGCGTACGTCGCCGGTCGATCGCATCGCCAGCACGCTGGCGACGCCCGCCGCCTCTCCGGTCTGGTTCATGTTGACCATCACGCGAATGGCGGCGTGGGCGGGAATGTCGGCGTCGATCATGCGACCCGCCACCAGCAGGTTTGCGAACTGGCCGGGCAGCATGCTGCGGTAGGGGATCTGGTAGAACGTCGGGTCTTTTTCCACCGGCTCGCGCCATCGTCCTTGCACCGCCGGCTCGCCGGGCACGTGGTAGCTCTGCGTGCCGTCGAGGTACTGGAACGTGAGGCCCGGCTTGTCGGAGTGGTGGATATCGACGCGGTACGACCCGTTGGCGATCGCATCCTCAAACCGCCGGCCGTGCAGCACGTCGTGGCCGGTGAGCTGGTAGCCGCACTTCACGTGCCGGCTTTCGCGCAGGCCGATGCGCGCGGGCAATCCCACGAGGTTTACGTTCGCCTCGGGCACGTGCTTCTTGATGATGTCCAGAAACGCGCGTATCTGCCGCCGGCCTTCGATTTCGCTTTGCGTCAGCTCGTCCCCCTTCGACGGATCGAGCCCCTGCACGCGCGTGCCGGCCAGCATGTACAGCTTTGAGTTCGGCAGGTTCGCACCCCAGGCAAAGCCGTTGGGCAATCCATATTCGACGCGATGGTCGCGGATCAGGCCGCTGATGTCGTGAGGCTTGATCGAGTCCCAGTTTTCCATGATTGCGCAGGTGGTCGATGGCTGCAGATGCTGGGCGTAATAGCACGAAGCGCCGGCGCGGTGCGCGACATCGCCGTCGCCGGATGCGTCGATGAAGTACCTCGCCCGGATCGCCCCGCGGCCGGACTTGTTCTCTAGGACGACCGCGGTCAATCGGTCGCCTTCGACGATCGGCTGCACCATCGCGGTGTGTAGCAGCGGGGTGATCTGGTGCTCCAGCACCAACTGGTCGAGCGCGAGCATCATCTCGTACGGGTTGAACGCCCACGCCCAGGCGGGGCTGCGCTCACGCTCGGTAACCACGCCGCGGGCCTTGAGCCGGCCCATCAGTTCGAGCGTCAGACCGCCGATGATCGGCTTTTCGAAGATGGTATCGAGCGGCGAATGCCACACGTTCACCAAGGACAGCGTCGCCACGCCGCCGAACGCGCCGCCGCGTTCGACGAGCACGACTTTCGCGCCCATCCGCGCCGCCCGCACGGCGGCAAAGATGCCCGTGCAGCTTCCGCCGACGACGCAGACGTCGCATTCGTGCCAGATCGGGGTTTCGCGCGCGGGTTCGTGGAGGGTTGGCATACGCCCAATTGTGGCTCGAACCTGCTTCAGACGTCGATGGAATCCGCGCTCGATTTGATGGAAACGACGACGCTCAATTTCTCCCCCTCGGGGGAGGTTAGGAGAGGGCGTGTCACGCGCCGCGTTCATCCGTCGGCCACTTCTTCCAGAACGCGTGATAGCAGCGCGAGAAATACGCCGGATCGGCAAACCCCACCTCCCGGGCGATCTGTTTGACTGGCGAAGTCGTTTCGATCAGCAGAAACCGTGCCGTCTGCATCCGCAGCGCGTTCAGGTGCGCCCGCGGCGACATGCCGATCAGCCGGCGGAACGTGGCGCGAAAGTAGGCTTCGCTCAGCCCGGCCCGCTCGTGCAGGCCCGCCAGCGGATCGGCCTGCGCGTAGTTCTGCTGAAGCCACCGGACGGCCGCCTCGATCGATCGCGCTCGCGGGGAGATCGTCGCGGCGGCGTCCAGCGGCTTGGCGCGCAGCAGTACGCGAGCGAGTAAGGCTTTCACCTCCGCCTCGATCAGCAGTTCGTCTTCCAGGTCGCCGGCGGGATGAAGCGAGAGGATGTGCCGGAAGGCCTGCGTCTCCTTCCGCGCGGCCGATCCCAGAAGTTGCAGCGGCAGCGGGCAGGGGATGGCGGGGTTCGTGTCGTAGTTGATGTGTAGCACGACTGTGCGTGGATCGGATTGCCACTGTCGCCTCGCATGCGTGGGCACGAACAGGATGCCTGGAGCGGCGACGCGGTGCGTGCGATCTTCAATTTGGTAGTGAATCGCGCCGCTGATCACCTGAAGTAGCCGCGGCGAGTCCGTCACCCCGTCCCGCGCTCCGCCGCCTTGTCCGGGCGCGAGTCGCCGCGCCTGCGTGAGCGCTACCCGGGCGCGAAGCAGCGCGGCGATATAGTCGACGGCGACGGGGTTCATGAGCGTGAAATGTATCCGCGCACCCGCCTAGGAAACAGGATCGTTCGCCGTCCGCGGCGTCCTGAGATAAGCGATCGCGAACAACACTCCCAGCACCGCATCTATCCCCGCCAGCGTCAGCACGTCAGCACCGATGCGTCCCAGGCCGAACAGCACGCCGCACGCGACCGCAAAGCTTGCCTTCTCCAGCACCGCCACGGCCATCAGCGGCCGATACCGCAAGACGTCCGTGCTGATCAGCCAGAACGCGATCTGCCACACGAGGATGAGGCCGAGAAACCCGTAATATTGTTCTGGATGCGATACCGGCGGCCGTATGCGCGACTCGATAAAGAACATCGGCGTCGTCACGACGATCCCGTAGATCGCGGCGATACGGAAGGCCCAACTCGCGAATTTCATGTTCGTTTCAAGCACGGAATCCGGCTTGTTCAAGCGCCTGCGCGAACAGCGTCTCAAACTTCTTTTGCTGTCCGCTGCCGGGGAAGGGCATGCGCACGTCGACGACGTTGAGCCCGGCCTCTTTCAAGGCCGGGTAGGCGAGGTCGAAGACGTTCGATTTAATGAGCACGACCGCTTCGGGCTTCAGCGCGGCACATCGCGCCGGCAAGGCCGCGAGTTGCGCTGGCGTCAGGCGTACTTTCGCGTTGTCGGCGATGGGGTCTTCGCTGGCCTCGATCAGGTACGCGCCGGCGTCGCGCAGCCGCGCGAGGTCGTCCGCTTTTCGCTCCCGCGCCGATACCGATCCCGTCACGCCTTTGCACACATATCGGAATAGCGAATCCTGCTCGCGTACGTCCTCAAAGTAGAAGTGCCGGCTGGTCGTGCACGGCGGCGCCTCGGCCACGAGCAGCAGCCGAACCTTCGCCGGCCGATACTTCTCGGCGGCGGCCTTGCGACGCAGGAGGAACTCGTCTTCGGTAGCGCTCACTGTCATGTCTCCCATCTACTCACCCGGGATATAGCTGATCACGCCTTCAAATGGGCTGCTCGCCGTCGCGTACCGCTTTTTCGGAATGCGTCCCGACTGGTACGACAATCGGCCGGCTTCCAGCGCCAATGCCATGGCGCGGGCCATCTTCACCGCGTCCTTTGCGTGGGCGATGCCGGTGTTCAGCAATACGCCGTCGGCGCCGAGTTCCATTGCGATCGACACGTCCGACGCGCAGCCGACGCCGGCATCGACGATGACCGGGTAATCCGGGTCGCCGTCTTTCAGCAGTTCGAGACACAGGGAGATGTTCAGCGGGTTCAGCACGCCCTGGCCCGATCCGATCGGGCTGCCGGCGGGCATGACCGACGCGGCCCCGGCTTCCTTGATCCGGACGGCGCTGCGCGGGTCGTCGCTGGTGTAGGCCAGGACCGTAAAGCCCTCTTTAACCAGTTCTTTCGTCGCCTCGATCGTTCCGACCGGGTCGGCCAGGAGCGTCTTTTTGTCGCCCAGCACTTCGAGCTTCACCCAGTTCGCGCCGGGGTTCTTCTGCTTTTCCAGCAGGTCGCGGCCGAGCAGCGCCACCCGGATCGCGTCGTCGGCGGTAAAGCAGCCGGCGGTGTTGGGGAGGATGATGTACTTGCTCAGGTCCAGGTAGTCGAGCAGCGACTTTCCGTCCTTGTCGATCAGCCGCTCCCGCCGTACCGCGACGGTAACCACTTGGCACGCCGAGGCCTGCAGCGATCGCTGCATCAGCTCGTAGGTGGCGTACTTGCCCGTTCCGACGAAAAGGCGATTGCTGATCTCGAAATTCCCGATGCGAAACGGTTCGGTCATGACGAGTATTGTAGGGGAAATCGCGCCGTTGGGCAGTTGATCATTCGCTTGGGTTCGATCAGACTTCCCGGTTTGAGGATTTATGAAAGTCGTCGTCACAGGGGGCAGCGGGCGTATTGGGTCGGCCACGGCGCGCGTTCTGCGAGAGGCCGGGCACGAGGTGTTAACGCTGGACCGCAGCCCGCCGGCGGACTTGTCCAAGCCGCATCGGGTGATCGATCTGGCGGACAAGCAGGCCGTTCGCCTCGCGTTCGAGGGCGCCGAGGCCGTGCTGCACCTCGGCGAGCAGCCGAACATCTTCGCCGGCGACTGGCAGCAGGTGTACTCGCATAACACGCACATCGGCTCGCTCGTGATGGAGACCGCCGCCCTCGTCGGCGCGGCGAAGCTGGTCTACACCAGTTCTTGCCAGGTATACGGTTGCTGGGGACATGAAAACGGCACGCCCAATCCGCCGCAGGCCCTGCCGATCGACGAAACTCATCCACTTCAACCATCGAATTCGTATGCCTTGGCAAAGGTGGCGAACGAGACGTACGCCCGTTTGCTGGCGGATCGAAAGAAGATCGCGGTCGCCGTCTTTCGCCCGCCGCTCACGTACACGACAGAGATGGAGCCGGAGATGCTTGATCGCCTCGCAAAGCGCCGCCGGCCTCGGTCGCTCAGGCTCGACGGGCTTGGCACCACCCTTCACGTCGAAGACGCTGCCACTGCCTATCTTGCCGTAATCACAGTCGGCTGGTCTGGGTTTGAGGCTTTTCATTTTGCTTCCGATGACGTGGTGACCGATATTCCGGTACGGCAGGTGCTCGCGGAGCGATATCCGCATCTGCCGCGTTTGCCCGAATCGTGGGGGGCTAATCAAAGCCCGATGTCGACCCAAAAAGCCCGCGACCTGCTTGGCTGGCGTCCGAAGTACAGCCTGTTCCGCGCGGACCAGGAACGTCGGGCAGCCCTGCTGAAGGCCGGCTGACCGTCTGGCGGGCATGATTGTGCCCGCAACATTCCAGGGGTTCGAGCGTATTGATAATGAGGAAAGACCATGCCGAAATCGCGTCAATTCAAGTCGGGCAAAGCGTTTACGCTTATTGAGCTGCTGGTCGTGATCGGCATCATTGCGGTCTTGATCGCGATCCTCCTGCCGGCGTTTCGCAAGGCGCGGCTGCAGTCGCAGTCGACGGTCTGCAAGTCGAACCTGCGGCAGGTATTCATTTACATGGTCGATTACGCGAACAACAACCGCGGCTATATGTACCCCGTGAGCGTGGATGGCAAGACGATCGGCACGAATGTTGCGCCGCACAAGCGATGGGTGCCGATCCTGTTCAACATTCAGCCGCCGAATCCGCTGCCGTATCCGTGGGCGCCGACCGACTTCGCGGATGAAGCGGCGGCAGACGCGGCATATACCGCCTCCGAAAGCGGCGCCGGCGCCTCGGCCGCCTCGCAACAGACGCACATGTCGCTTTACGACTCTAAGCCGTTTACGCCCAGGGTCATGCAGTGTCCGACCGATATTGAGCCGCTGGAAAACCACTCCTACGTGGTCAACCAGCACCTCGTGCAGCAGAACAACCCCGTTCGCTACGCCAATGGCGATACCGGCGGGCGATCGCGGGCCGAGATCATCGTCGCCGGTGAAAAACGCTCCACCGTTCGCGATTATCATATGGAAGCGATCCGCGACACCGCGAACTCCAACCCGAATCCCATTACCGGGCAGGTGTACGACACGGAGTTTGATCGCGTCGTCGAGCCGTATCGCCACGGCATCAGCTATGGCAGTAACTATTTGTTTCTCGACGGTCACGTCGATACCAGGCTCCCCGCGATCGCCAAAGATGCGGCTGATCCTTGGGGCATCACCACTCCAGTGGTACCTTGAGCAACATGCCCGACCCAGTCTCCATGCCGCCGTCTCCGACCGGGGCCAACGTCGCGCCGCGTCGCAAGGGGTTTAAGATTCCGCTGCCGGTCGCCATCGCGCTGGTTGGCGTCCTTGCAATTGTCGCGGGGTGGTTCGTCTATGACCAGACGTTCGACCAGCCGCGCGTGGATCTGAGGCAATACGAGACCAACGATTCCCGCACCGCCCAGGCGCGCCGCCGTTTCTTCGAGCAGGCCCCGCCGCCGCCCAACGCGCCGGCGAACGTGGGGACGGGCGTCGTTCGGCGTCGCGACGGGTTCGATGCTCGGGTGGTCGGCGCCCGCGCCCGTTTCACGATCGATGCCAACACCAAGGCGATGAAGCTCGACGCGGCGTTCGTCGACATGGGCCTCTTTCCCCAGCGCGACCGTAACGCCGCCCGGGCCCGCTACAGCGTGATCAGCAACGCCGGCGCCGCCGAGTCGGCGAAGGTGAACGCCGAGCAGGTGGAAACCCTGCGGAAGATCAGCTTCCCGCGCGAGATGTCCCTTCCCGACGATGCCCGGCAGCAACTGCTCGACATCGCCACCCGCTATAACGCCGCCCCCGACCCCGAGAAGCCCGCCATCGAAAAAGAGCTGACCGACCGCTTCCGCGACGCCTCCACCAAGGCCCTCCAGCCCACCGTCGAAGCCTACCGCGTCGCCGCCGACGAAGTGCGAAAGATCCTGGATGAAAACCAGATCAACGCGCTGAGCCGGGCGAATTAGTTTTTGGAGCCGCAGATAAACGCAGGTGAAATGCTGCGCCTGTTGGAGCGTGCGTTCGATCGTGCGCGGGATTGGACGCGAAGAGCGCGAAGGCGCAGAGAGCGCAAAGAAGGGGGGGATTCAGTAACACGTTCGCCTCGAACGTGTTTTATGATTTCCTTTTGTGCCAAAACACCTATACACAACCACTCCGGTATTCTTTCTGCGTCTTGGCGCTCTTCGCGTCCAATCCCAACGATGGAATACCAGGGGCTCATCTCCTGCACGTAAGCCGCTACCAATCAGTCTTCCATCTGCGGCCGCCCACTCTGGCCAACGAAATAAATCGCGAACTTCCGCGCGCGCCCCGCGTCCAATAGACGTCTACTGGTGCGTGGGAGACGAGATTTGAGTACGCCGGACGACGACCTGATTCACCTTGCGATCGCCGGACATCAGCCGGCGTTCGGGATTCTCGTGAAGCGCACCAGCCGGCTGGTGTGGTCGCACCTCGTCCTCCACACCCGCGACCGTGCGCTGGCGGAAGACCTCGTTCAGGAGACGTATCTGCGAGCATGGCGGTCGATCGGGTCGCTGAAGGAGCCATCGACGTTCCGAAGCTGGCTGATCTCGATCGCGGAGCGCGTCCGGATCGATGCCTTCCGGCGGGCGACCCGGCGAAAAAGGGGGGCGCCGGGATCGCTCGACGAAGTCGATCTCGCCCCGATCTCGACTGACGTGACGCCCGGCGACCGGGCGTCAGCCACCGAACAATCCGCCCGCGCCCTGGCCGCGATGCGCGAGCTGCCCGAGCAATATCGGCAGGCGTTGGCGCTGAGATATCTCGCCGGCGCCGACTACGACGAAATGTCCCGTCAGCTCGCGCTGACCAACGGCAGCCTCCGCGGCCTGCTGCACCGCGGATTGGAGATGTTGAGAGAGAAACTAAAAGACGAATGAATCCACGAATCTTCACGAATCGGCACGAATGAAATACGGAAATAAGCCACAGATGGGGCACCGATGGACACCGATGAAAAAACATATTTCGAATCGGTGTTTCATCTGTGTTCATCTGTGGCAAAAAGTATTTTTGCATTCATTCATGCCGATTCGTGAAGGTTCGTGGATGAAGCAGACCGAATTGAAGGTGACGTCATGACTGCCGACCTGCCCGATGATCTTCGCTCGCTGGACGAGAAGCTGTTCGGCCTCTTCGCGGACTTCGCCCCGCCGGCCGACCTCGATGCGCGCATCGCGCAGGGCCTTGCTCGCCGTAGCCGGCTTCGGTTTGCGATCAGCCCCGCGGTCGTCAAATCCGCCGCGGCGGTGGTGGCGGTCGGGTTGCTGGGGACGTTTGGGTATGTCGCGGATCGGCAGATGAATGGCGGAGTGGGTGAGACGAGAGTGGTGAAGGCAGAGGCGAGGTTCGATCCCACGATGTTTTCCGGTGCTGAATACCGGTCTAGCTCGGAGGTCGCATCTCTTATCGCGACGAGCCGGCAACTTACAGAGAAGGGACAGTACGAAGAGGCGTTGAAGGTGGCCGATCAGATTCTGAAAATCGACCCGCGCAACGCCTATGCGACCGGCGTGCGGCAAATCCTGTTTGATCGTGCCTCGCTGTCCAAGCAACGATCGCTGAGCAACAAGTTCGACGAGAAGTTGGTCGAGAGCCTTGAGCGTCTTGAAGCAAAGAAGATTCCGTATGAGGACATGCTTAAGTATCCTGCCGACTGGCCCGATTTAGCTGCGCGACGAGAGCAGACGGTAAAAGAGGAGACGAAGACGACGGAGAAGGGTCAGGACGTCCTCTCTGGCGACGGCCCTGTCGACATGGCTTATCGCCGTCCGGTGACCTCTAGTCCTCAACCAGAGGCGACGCCGAAGCTCTCCGTGTCGAAATTCGAGGCTCCCGGCGGAGGGGGCGGTGGCGGGCGAGCGGATGTGGATGGTGACGGTCTGGCCTCCGCAAAGGAAGGTCTTAAGCTGGGGGAGGACAGGACGAAGTCTCTTAGCGACCATCGGTTCGCGCCGGCCACGCTTGGCGTAGAGAAGGAGAAGCCCGTCGGCGGAGTGGTTAGCCAGAGCGCGGTGGTTACCCAGAGCGTGGCGGCGCCGGCCAATCAGTTGCCGGAAAACCGCCCTGCTGATGACGCCGAGAAAGACGGCCGTCGGAAAACCAGTGGTGGCTGGGTTGCCGCAGTGGTCCCCGGCGAAGGCCAGGGTCAGCCCGCAGCGCCGGCGGTCGTCGCGCAGCAGAAGGTCATTCGTTCCGGTACGGTCGAGTTCGAGGTCGATTCGTTCGACGCCGCGCTGATGACCATTACCAAGCTTGTCATCGAAGACGGCGGGTTCGTCGCCTCCACCGACTCGTCAAAACTGCCCAACGGCAAGACGCGCGGCGCGGTGACGCTCCGCATCCCGCCGGAGCGGCTCGATACGTTCGTGCTCAAGCTGCGCGGCCTCGGCGATCTGAAATCGCAGAAGATCAGCGCCCAGGACGTCAGCAAGGCCTACTCCGACATCGACTCCGGCCTTCGCGCCGCCCGCGCGATGGAAACGCGCTTGCTGGAGATGATCCAGAAAGGCCAGGGATCGATCAAAGACCTGCTCGCCGCCGAGAAGGAACTGGGCGTGTGGCGGCAGAAGATCGAGCAACTCGAAGGTGAGAAGCGATATTACGACAACCTCATCGGCCTCAGCACGCTGACCGTCGCATTGCAGGAACGCGACATCCGCGCCAGCGCCGCCTCGATCGAAACCGAATCGGTCAGCGCCGGCGTCGAAACTGAAGACGTGGAGAAATCGCGTGCGGAGCTGATCAAGGCGATCGACGAGGCCAAGGGCCGCATCATCACAAGCGACCTGAAGAAGCTCGACGCCGGCCAGTTTGCCGCCACCATCGTTGCGGAGGTGGCGCCGGAGCAGTCCGGGCCGCTGGTCGATCGGCTGAAGCAACTCGGCAAGGTCGCGCGGCTGGACGTCGATCGGCGTCAGACCACCGTCGATGGGAACGGCACGCCGCTGCCCGGCGCGCAGGTGGAGAAAAAGCCGTCGCGGCTGACGGTTTCGCTGTACAACTTGGCGAACGTCGCCCCGCGCCTGACGACGAGCCTGACGGTGGCCGCCGACGACGTGCAGGAGCGGTACCGAGAGATCATCGCGGCAGTCGAAAAGGCCGGCGGACGGGTGGCTAGTTCGAATTTGCGCCGGCCAAAACAGGACGAGGTCGCGGCGACGTTGCAGATCGAAGTGCCCGCCGCCCAGGCTGCCGCCACGCAGGCGATGTTGTCCACCGCTGGCGAGGTGATGAACCTTCAGTTGAACGAGAACCCCGATACCGCCAACGTCACCACCGCCAAGCAGGGCTTTGCGGTGCAGGTCATCTCGGCGCGGTCAGTCCCGGCGCGCGAGTCGGCGAACCTCCAACTGGCCGCGAAGAATGTGGCCGGGGCGCATAAGGCGTTGTTCGAGATCGCCCGTAAGGCCGGGGCGCGCGTGATCCAGTCCAGCGTCATCGAAGGCGATCGCGACCGCATCTCCGGCGTACTGCAGATCGAGTTGCCTCGCGCCAGCCAGGAGGAGTGGGACAAGGCGCTCGCCGATGCCGGCGAAGTGCTCACGCGGTCGGCCCAGCGGTCCGACGACACGCAGAACACGCTCGACGGCAAGCTGCGGCTGAACGTGACGCTCTTCCCCGCCGATCGTCTGCCGCCGCGACAGACGACGAACTCGGTGATCAACGTGAGGGGGACGGAGTCGGTCCAGGCGACGTTCATCGCCATGTCCGAGCAGTTGGGCGGGCGCGTGATCGACCAGAACGTCGCCCGCGAGCCCACCGGCCGCAATAGTGCTCGCGTCGTGTTCGACGTGCCGCGCGACAAGGCCTCGCTCGTGATCAAAGAGCTGCGCGGGACCGGCGAAATCTGGCACATGAACACGCAGACCAACGCCGACGCCCCCGACGGCTCGCTCTCGCGCAGCCGCTTCGACCTGACGTTCGCCGAGGCGGAAGGATTGGTCGGCAGGGATGCGGGCGTCTGGGCGAACATCCGAGACGGCCTGTCCACCTCTCTTCAAGGGCTCGCGTGGAGCCTGCGGCTGATCGTCATCGGCGTTTGCCTCGTGGCGCCGTGGGGCCTCGTGCTGTGGGTGGCGTGGAAGCTGCTTCGCCGCAGGAAGAATAAACCCGTCGCCATCGCCTGAGCGTTCACCTGTCGTCCGGGCATTCGTTCCGGCCGTTGATCAACTATTTCCGCAGTGCCACTTCCGCAGCGCCGGCCTTTGCCCCGGCGTTGCGCGATTGCGCGGATACCCGATTGTATTCTCAAGAAAAATATTGACATCAAACGTTTGATCAAGCTATGATCCACGCATCCTTCATCGGCGGAGATGAAGGGGTTGACCTTTCTGGCAGCCTTTTCTGATGCGGCGGACGTGATGCAGAAGACGGCCCGACCCAATGGTTTGCGTGCGATCGCCGAGCGGGCCAACGTCTCGGTGTCGCTGGTATCCAAGGTGCTGAACCGGCGCCTGGGGAGCACTCGGGTAAACGCCGAGACGCTGTCGGCCATCCACGCCGCGGCGGCAGACTTGGGTTACCGCAAGAACCACGCCGCCGCCGCCCTGGTGAAGGGGCGGCAGAACGTGATCGGCGGGTTCATTCATAGTGTCGGCGTCGAGGGCAGCGGCTTGGTCGAACAGCTCGTCCGCGGCATGGCCGACGCGGCGTCGAGTCAGGGGCAGCGGCTGATGTTGCGTTTCTTCTCCTCCGCTGAGGAATTCCTGAATTACGTGCCCGAGATCAGCCCGTCGCTGCTTGACGGCCTCATCGTCGCCGGCATCCGTCATCCGGAGTTGTTCGGCCGGCTGCGCGAGATCCAGGCGTCCGGCGTTCAGGTCGTCACGGTTCACGAAGACGGCAATCCCGGCTGGGATGGCGCGTTCGACAACGTCTGTATCGATCAGCGGTCGGTCTGCGAGGCGTCCACCGAGCACCTGATCTCGCTGGGCTGCCAGCGCATCGCGCATATCTCCCTGATCCGCAATCGTGCCGACGGGTATCGCCAGGCGCTGGAGAGCCACGGCATGACGTTCGATCCGTCGCTGGTGTTTCAGGCCTCGTCGTTCTACGCCGCCGGCGGCACCGCTGCCGTCGCGCATTTTGCGGCGGCCGGGGTGCAGTATGACGGGATCGTCGCTCAATCCGACGAACAGGCGATCGGCGCCCTCAACGCCCTCATCCTGGCCGGCCGGCGCGTGCCGCAGGACGTCAAGGTCATCGGCGTGGACGATTCGTCGCCGGCCCGGCTCGCGATCGTGCCGTTAAGTTCCGTTTCTTCAAGATTTTACGAACAAGGGGTTCGCGCAGTCGGCCTGTTGGGCGACAACGCGGAAGGCAGGCCGAAGCGGACCTTGCGCATCGAACCGGTCGTTCGCGCAAGGCAGTCCACCGTCGGCAAGGCCGAGGGAGGAGAAGCGGCGGCAGGGTGAGCCTGCGCGCATTTGGGTTCGATCTGCCGTTTTGAGAGAGATGGGCGAGTGGTGCAATGTTGTATTTGATGTCTCCCAACCTGACGGAGAGTGACATGCAAAAGATGACGAAATCGGCTGCGGCGCGACGCGCCTTCACGCTTGTTGAATTACTGGTTGTTATCGGAATCATTGCGGTTCTGATTTCGCTGCTTCTTCCGGCCCTCGGACGGGCGCGGGCGCAGGCCGCCAACGTGAAGTGTCTCGCCAACCTCAAGCAGCTCGGCCACGCGATCGACATGTACGCGAACGAGAACAAGAACACCTTCCCCCTCTTGTGGACGCCCACCGACGTGCCGACGAGCGATCCCTTCCGGGGGCACCTGAACACCGACTGGCAGGCGCGGCTTCTCCGGTACATCGGGAATATCGATCCCGCGACCCTCAAGGGCACGGCGGGCAATCTGTTCAACTGCTCGCGCGTTTCGCAGGAACAGCTGGCAAGCGTCAGCGGCGGCACGAGTTACGCGATAAACGGTGCCCTGTGGCAGAAGACGATGGCGATGGGCAAGCGATCGAAGGTCAAGCGTTCGACGGAGATCATCGTCCTGGGCGACATGGTCGTTGCCAACTCTAACTGGATGCGCACGAGCGACGGCTACGGCTGGAACTTCTCTCACACGATCGCCGCCGGCTACACGTCGACGGGAACGATCGCCGGCAAGCAGACCGGCGCCGACCACCTGCTTCGCCAGACGCGCCCGGCCTTCCGTCACGGCAATCCGAAAATCGCGGAAGGCGCCTTGTACGACCGGGGAAGCGGCACGGCCAACTTCCTCTTCGTCGATGGCCATGCCGGTGGGCTGCCCGAGGCCGCCCTCCGCTACTACCAGGGCAATCCAGCCGTCCGAACGCCTAAACACTGGCACTGGTGGTAGTTGCGCACGGGGGGCATGCCGCCAACTGAAAAACTGCACACGAGGACGCGCGTTTCCGCCGGGCGGAGCGCGTCCTCTGGCGTTTGATAATGGGGAAAAGTCGCTATTCCCGGTCCAGCGTTCCGCGCGTGACGCCCAGTTGGTTAAGCACGCGAAGCGATTTCACCGCCGCGCGCGCCTCGACGCGATTGGCGAGGATGTCTTGATACTTCCGCACCAGTGGCGCTACTTGGTCGACCTTCTCGCGCAGCAGTTCGATGCGGTAGTGGCCGATGCCGAGTTCGCGCATCCGCGGGGCGTACTCCGCGCCGGATTGGGCGGCGGCGTTGTAGAGGGTATTGCGGCAGCCGGCGTCTGGGATCAGGGGGTGCGGTTGGCCCATGCGGTCTTTGAGATCGACCTGGTGCGCCTCACAAGGCCGGCCGCAGTCGCGGTAGTCCTTGCCGTTGCTCAGCGTGTGGGCGAATACGCAATGCTCCATGTGGAACATCGGCATGTGCTGATGGATGACGCACTCGAAGAACGCCGGGTCGAACGCCGACAGCATGGCCGACATCTGCTTCCAGTTCAGGTCGTAGCTGGGGACGACGCGGAGCAGCCCGGTTTCGCGGAAGATGTCCGCCGTCAGATGGTTGGCGACGTTGAGGGAATAGTCGCCGATCAGCGGCAGGCCGGGGGCGTTGGTCTGGTAGTAGTGGATCGACGCGAGGTTCCGCACCAGCACCTGGTCCGGATTGCAGTCGAGGATGTGCCGCAGCCATCCGTCCTCGCCGGGCTTGAGGATGCGCATCGTCGCGACGGCGATCGACATATTCGCTGCGCGGCACAGGTCGACCGCAATCTTGTACCGGCGCACGTCCTCGAAGTCGCAGTAGATCGACGCGGGGCGATCGTCCATCGCCAGCAGCGCTTCCACCTGTTCGACCGTGCGGGCCATGACGTGCAACCGCGGCGCAGAGACACGAAGGCGCGAAGGGGACGAAGGGGTCACGAAGGAATTTTCATTCAATGCTTCGTGCGGCTCTTCGGTTCCCTCGTGCCTTCGTGTCTCTGTCGCCGGTTCGAAAATGGCGTGTGACGCTTTCCGTTTCTGGATCAACTGCTCGACCGCGCGCTTGCGCACGTCCGCCAGCATCGGCTTTGGTGTGATCGGGTCGGCCTCGATGGTGCAATTAAGATTTCGCAACTCGAACGGCGTCGAGAGCAGCATGCCAAGCTGGTCGCGCAGCAGCCGTTCGGTGGCGGGGTACTGGTCGGCCCTGGCGAGGCGGATTTCGCTTTCGACGTAGGCCTCGTGCGTGCCGTCGGTGACCGTGAGCCGTAGCGGTTGGCCGGTGCGGGCGGCGACGGTCATGTCGATCGGCGTGCGGTGGACGACGCGGTCTTTGGCGTAGGACTGTTCGAGCCGCTTGCGGACGGCCGGGTCGTCGGTTTTCCAGACGATAGCGCCGATGGCGACGTCCATCACGCGTACTTCGCGGCCAAGCTCGATCAACACGCGGCCCCTGGCTTGCGGTCGGATCGCGTAAATGCGGCCGCCGAGTTCGTCGCGTTCGGGGTGGCCTTCGTCGAACACCACGCCGTCGCCGGATTTCAGTTCCACCTTATTGTCGGGATCAAGGATCAATCCGTTGCCGGTTCGCCCGATGACCGTCCCCACCCGCCGGCCGCGCGATTTGGGGAATCGGCCGGGGACGAGCTTCTGGTGGTTCACGCCATCGAGAAAGCCCGTCGCCAGCCCGCGCGAGAACACCTGCTCCAGATCGCCGCGCTGCTCAGCGGTGATCTTGAACGGCTTTTGCGCCATCGCGGCGTCGATCGCGGCGCGGTAGGTCTGCGATGTCGCCGCCACGTAGTGCGCGGTCTTCAGCCGGCCTTCGATCTTGAAGCTCACCACGCCCAGGTTCACCAGCTTGCTCACCAGGTCGTACGCCGCGAGGTCCTGCGGGCTGACGAGGTAGCTCACGTCGCCGAGGTCGCGCTGTTGGCCATCGACGATGAGGTCATACGGCAGCCGACAGGCCTGCGCGCAGTGCCCGCGATTCGCGGATCGTCCGCCGAGCGATTCGCTGGTCAGGCATTGGCCGGAGTAGGCCACGCAGAGCGCCCCGTGGACGAACACCTCCACCGGCATGTCGGTCGCGGCGGCGATCTTCTGGATGTCTTCCACCGATAGTTCCCGGGCCAGCACCACCCGCCGCACGCCCAGCCGGCGGACAAACTCGATCCCGCGCGGCTCGGTCAGCGTCATCTGCGTGCTGCCGTGGACGGGCAGCGTGGGGGCGATCCGGTGGATCAGCCGTGCGATGCCCAAGTCCTGCACGATCACCGCGTCCACGCCGGCGCGGGCCATCGCGCGGATGTAGTCGATCGCGTCGGGCAGCTCGTCGGAGAAGATCAGCGTGTTGAACGTGAGAAACCCTTTGACGTTATGGCGATGGAGGTAATCCACCACGTCGGGCAGCTCGTCGGTGGTGAAGTTGTGGGCGCGGAAGCGGGCGTTGAAGGTTTCGAGCCCGAAGTAAACCGCGTCCGCCCCGTTCGCGACGGCCGCCTTCAGGGCGTCCCAGTCGCCGGCGGGGGCGAGCAGTTCGGGCTTCGCAGGATGGTCGATTTCGTAAGCCAAGCCCGACATCTTAGCATATCCGCCGTCCGATTCCGCGCCCGAATCCATGCCGGTTGCCGATCGGCGGTCAGGCCGCCACGACCGGACGGCCGTCCGCCGGCACGCGCGCCAGCAGTTTTTTCACGACGACGATGAATAAGCCGGTGCAGAGCAGGTTCAACGCCAACGACAGCACCGCCACCGTCAGCGCCGGGCCGCCTAAGCCGTAGCTCAGGCTGACGACCAGCACGCCGGCGCCCACCTCGCCGCGCGGGAACATGCCGATCGACAGCGCCAATCGCTCCCTGATCGACGCTTCCCTGCGATAGCAGAACGCCGGGAACATCTTGCCGATGTTCGACACGACCGTGATCGCCAGCACGTGCAACGCCATCATGCCCCAGCCGGGGAATTCGCTCTTCTCTGCCAGCGCCTCGGGCGGCGCGCCCTCGTACTTCAACGTCTTGGGCGGCTGGGCGGAAACGACGTCGTCGTACAGCTCGCTTGGCGTTGCGACCATCGGCGTGGATGGCTCGACCGTCGGCGGCGCCCTGTGCGCCAGGATCGGCGGCATCGACAACCCCACCAGGATCATGAAGCAGGCCGACACCGTCGTCGAGACGCGCTGTTCCTGCGGCGTCTCGGGGCCTTCCTCGACGTTTTCCTGCGCGTCATCCGAATGCGGGTTGGCCCCCGATGGCCGTGCCAGCACGCATCCGACGACGAACGCCGGCAGCAGCACTTCCAGGTGAATCGGCACTCGCGCGTCGATCGATTTGCTTGCCAGATAGATGACTTCCGAGATTGCCGTAAGCCCCACCGCGTACGTCAGCACCCACGGCCAAGACGCCGGCCAGCGCACCATGTGCAGGTATCGCCACGCCAGCCACAGCAGCACGAGGATGACGACGACGATCACGCCGAGCTGCCACTTCATGCCCACCATCATGATCTTCAGCGGGATCATGAGCAGGATGGTGTCGAGGTCGTCGAAGATCGCCAGCACGCGGGCCTTGCGAAAGACCCACGTCGCCCCCAGCCCGGCGGCGGCGAGCATCGAGAACAAAATCCCCGCGCTCGTCGGCGACGAGAACCGCGCCTCCAGCAACGACTCCCGCCACAGATCGCCGTGCGACCACAACGCCGGCGGCGCCATCACGAAGATAAAGTAGAGCGCGCAAAACACCCACGGAAACGCCGCCGCCGTGCCGGCGACGATGTAATCCCACGCGTACTGCCGCGGCCGCGACTTGTCGATCTCGAACTCGTAGCCGACGTGGATCATGATGAACGCCAGCGCGATCATCGTGAGGATGCGGATCGGCAGCAGGACGGCTTCGCGTTGTGGAAGAAACTGGCTTGCGATCAGGCCAGCGATGAGAAGAAGCGAGTAGATCAAGACCTTGCGCACGCGCGGATTCCTTCCGTGTCGCCCAAGCGACAAACCGAAAGGACGGCGGCCCGGCCATCCCAAAACACCTCCGGCGTTTCCATCAAACGCCGAACCCAAGGGCAAAAGATACGCAATACTTCGGGTCCGGACAACCGACGGGCCACGGGTTAAAGCGGATTTTCGCACGGCGGTTTCGACGGATCGCGCCTAATGTATCTGTCGGTTATACGAAACGAGGAGGTCGGAATGTTTCGGTTTCATCATGTGCTCGCCTGCTGTGTCGCCACGATCGGCTTGTTGAACGCCGGCGCGTTGGCGGAAAAGATCAAGAATCCTGAATATGAGATGTGGTCGAAGTTCAAGGTCGGCGCGATGGCGAAGGTCGAGGGCAAAACCGTTGCCGCCGGTCAGGAAAGCAAGCAGGTGATGGTGACCAAACTCGTCGAACTCACCCCCGAAAAGGCGGTAGTCGAGACGACGATCGAAATGGAGATGGCCGGGCAGAAGATGGCGATGCCCGCCCAGAAACGCGACGTGCCTGCCGAGATCGACAAGCCCAACGCCGATCCCAACGCCGGCCCCGCGCCCGCCGCCAAATCGAAGGAAAGCCAGGAGACGATCGCCGTCGCCGGGAAGTCGCTTGACTGCAAGGTGACCGAAACCGTCTTCGAGCAGGCCGGCACCAAGAGCGTCGCCAAGCTATGGGCCTGCCCCGACGTGCCCGGCGGCATGGTCAAGACCGAGGCCAGGAGCACCGGGAGCATGGAATCCACCACCACCATGACGCTGGTCGAGTTTTCGACGGGTGGGTAGCGAAAATCAGCCTCAGATGAACGCGGATAAACGCGGTGATGTAGGGCGTAAGTTTGGGGTGGTAGGTCGAATCATCTCACCCCCACCCACAACCCACGACTGCAAAACTGCAAAGCCTTTGGTCTTATCTGTGTTCATCCGCGTTTATCTGCGGTTCCATTCAGGGTAGAATGCACGCCGCGCAATGGCCTATACCGTTCTTGCCAGACGATACCGCTCCAGCACGTTCGATGAGCTCATCGGACAGCAGCACGTCGCGCAGACGCTGACCAACGCGATCAACTCCAATCGCCTTGCTCACGCATTCCTGTTCACCGGCACGCGCGGCACGGGGAAGACCTCCTCCGCGCGCATCCTCGCCAAATGCCTCAACTGCGAGGCCTCCGACAAGCCCACGGCCAAGCCGTGCGGCAAGTGCAACAGTTGCCAGGCGATCGCCCGCGGCGACGACATCGACGTCATCGAGATCGACGCCGCCAGCAACACCGGCGTCGACAACGTTCGCGAGATCATCGAGAACGCCCAATTCCGGCCGGCAAGGTCGAGGTTCAAGGTCTACATCATCGACGAAGTGCACATGCTCTCCAAAAGCGCGTTCAACGCGCTGCTCAAGACCTTGGAAGAGCCGCCAGAGCACGTGAAGTTCATCCTCGCCACCACCGAAGCCGAAAAGGTCCTGCCGACGATCCTGTCGCGATGCCAGCGGTACGATTTTCGCAACATCCCCACGCGCGAGATCGCCCAGCACCTGCGCGGCGTCTGCAAGCAGGAAAACATCCAGGCCGACGAAGACGCGATCCTGCTGGTCGCCAAGGCCGGCGCAGGCTCGATGCGAGATGCGCTCTCCCTGCTCGACCGCCTCCTCAGCGCCGCCGGCGACCGCCTGACGAGCGAAACCATCGAACAGCTCCTCGGCCTGCCCAAATCGCAGCAGCTCTTCGACCTCGCCCAACTCATCGGCGAAGGCAAGGTGAAGGAGACGCTCGAGCACGTCGACGGCATCATCACGCGCGGCCTGTCGCCCGAGACGCTCGTCTCGACGATGATCGACCACTTCCGCAACCTGCTTATCCTCAAGACCTGCGGGAAGAACAGCGAACTGGTCGAGGTGCCGGGCCTGGCGCTCGACGACATCTTCAAGCAGGCGCAGCAGTTCGACGCGGTGGTGCTGAGCCAGGACATCGTCATCCTTGAAGAACTGCGTCGCCAGCTCCGCTCCGCCACCGCCGGCCGGGCGCTGATCGACGCCACGATGGTGCGGCTCGCGATGGCGGCCCAGTTCAGTACCGTCGAAGATCTGCTGGCAGCGACCAACAACGGCACCGCGGGTGCTGTAAAAAAAAAGTATGAGCCCGGCGTAGAGGTGGGGGCAGGGGCAAGTCATCAGGGGCAAGGATCACGGGTCGAATCGACTTCGCCCGAATCCGCTCTCGTTTCCGTCGAGCCGTCGCCCACCCCCGACCCACAACCCCCGGCTCCCGAGCCCTCGTCATCCGACGACGCCGACGAGCTTCCGTCGGTCGGCCGCGTGTGGGAAGGCGGCGGCGCAACGTCGATCTTCGCCGCCTTCAAAAAATCCAGCACGCCCCCCCCAAAGCCCGGCTCGCCGGCACGAGATATTCCCGTCCCGACCGGGAGCGACAACCTCGCGCCCATCGACCGGAACGATTTCGCCCAACTGATGTCGCGCTTCCACCACGCCGCCGCCGAGCAGGCGCCGACGGTGGCGGGGTTTCTGGAAGGCGGCCGCATCGTCGCGCTCGAGGCCGGCACCGCCACGCTCGAATATCCCAAAAACTACGCCGCCAGCGCCCGTATGCTCGACCGCAACGGCAAGCGCGAATCACTGCAGCAGGTCCTCAGCGATCTCCTCGGCGAGCCGATCGGCATCAAGCTCGAGATCTCCGACCAGGAGCTCATCATCGAGCGCCCGCCGGAGCCCCAACGCCCTCCTCCGCGTCGCTCGGCCGGCCCGGCGCCGCGCGAATACGAGCCCGCTCCGCAGAACACCGGCATCCCGCTCACCGAAGAACTGCGCGTCGAGATCATGCAGAACAACCCGCTCATCCGCTCCATCGCCGATGAGTTCAACGCGCGCATCGTGAAGATCGAAGAGGGATGAACGCCAGGGCGCCAAGAGGCCAAGAAGAAGGCGGCGGATCGTCACCCTGAGGTATTCCGAAGGGTCTGCCTGCCATCGAGAAGATGCTTTGGCATACCTCAGCATGGCTTTCATTCTTCGTCTCTTGGCGCCTTGACGTTCATCCCATCCCCCTCGCCCGATACGCGCTCGGGCTCATCCCCGTTACTCTGCGGAACTGCTTGTTGAAATACTGTCGGTCGTCGATCCCCACCCGCGTCGCCACGCGATGCACGGGGATGGACGACGTCGTCAGCAGGTGCCTCGCCGTGTCGATCCGGCGGGCGAGGAGGTAGCGCTGGATCGTCATCCCGTACCAGTTTCGGAAGACGCGCGCCAGGGGGTTCTGGCTCATCTCCATCTCGTCCGCCAGGTCGGGCACGTACAGCGGCTCGGCGAAGCGGGTTTGCAGGATCGTCGCTACCCTCCGGGCCGCCAGTACGCCGCGGGTGGGGGCGTGGTCGTGCGGCGAGCGCCTTCTCGTCTGGAGCGCCAGCCATAACAGGAACTCCAACGCCCCCGCCGACGCCGCCGCGGCGCCGAGGTCACCCCCCGCGCTCAGCAGCCGGCCGATGGTGAGGATCTTTTCCCCCGCGTGCTCCGCCAGCGCGCCCAGCGGCGCGTGCACGGGGATCGCGTGCGCGATGCCGTTGCCCCCGGCGGGCAGGAAGTGCATGCAGAAGTGATGGCCGGGCGAGGGAAGATCGTAGGCGCTGGGGACGTTCGCCGGCGTGATCGTCATGTCGCCGGGACGAAGGTCGATCGTCTCGTCGCCGAGCCGGATTTTTCCTTCGTACAGGTGCACGTGCACCGCGTGGCTCGGGCCGCGATAGACGTACCTGAACCCCCGCTGATCCAGCGGAAACCGCCCGGCCACGCGAACGGCGGGCAACGCGTCGGCGGGCCATGAAAACGGGGGTGGGGCGGGCATGGAAGGTGAATTTATACCACTTGTGTTGAGCCCCTCCAATGTTTTTCCGTGGCGACATGCCGCACAATCCCCCGCATGTGCACGCTTGCCTGCGGCCGATGCCGCAACGCCATCCCTTCGCACCGGAGCCCCTGTATGACCCCTTTCGGACTCACCGATTCCCAGAAAAAATTCTTCCAAGACAACGGCTACCTGCTGGCGAAAAACGTCATCACCAAGCCCGAGGCCGCCTCATTCCGGCGGGAAATGCACGAGTTGGTCGAGCGCCTCAGCGCCTTCAAAAACGTCGATGCCACCTGGGACTCGGCCAGGAATCGCGGCACGAAAATCTACCACTGCCACGATGTGCAATGGCATTGCGCCTCCGTCGCCCGGCTGATCACCGACCCGCGTTTGGCCGCTCTCATGCAGGGCTGCGTCGGCCCGAACGTGCAGTTGCACCACACCAAGATGTTCATCAAGCCGCCGGAGAACGGGTCGCCGTTCCCGATGCACCAGGACCAGCCATACTTCCCGCACGAAAAGCACACGATGACCGCCGCCATCGTTCACTTTGATGACGCGACGCCCGAGAAGGGCTGCGTGGCCGTCTATCCCGGGTCGCACAAGCTCGGGCCCATCGCGCCCGACAACCCGCGCGATCGCTCGCTCAGCATGAAGCAATACCCGCTCGAAACCGCCACCCTCTGCCCCGCCGAGGCAGGCGACGTGCTGCTGTTCAACTACCTCACCATCCACGGCTCCGGCGTCAACACCAGCAACGAGGCCCGCACCACGCTGCTCATCCAATTCCGCGACCCGACCGACAAGCCCCTCGAAGACACCCACCGCAGCGCCGGCCAAGGCATGATGCTCGCCGGCATCGACCCGACGGCGGGGAAGGGGGCGGGGGTGGGGCATTGAGGGGGAAATGCGGAATGCGGAATGATGAATGCGGAATAAGAAGTGGGAGGGCGATTCTCAATTCATCATTCCGCATTTCGCATTCAGCATTTCCCATTTCCCCTCCTTGCCCCTCGCCCCCTGCCCCTTAATACTGTTCTTCATGCTTGATGCTCTGAAGAACCTCGGAAGCCTTCCCGGCTTGATGGCGCGCGCGAAGGAAATGCAGGAGAAGATGAAGCAGGTGCAGGACGACCTGGCCCAGAAGCAGTTCGCCTCGGACGCCGGCGCCGGGTCGGTGACGGCGGTCGTGAACGGGCGGCTGGAGCTGGTGAAGATCCGGATCGACAAGGACAAGATCGACCCGACCGACATCGAACTGCTCGAGGACGTCATCGTCGCCGCCGTCGTCAGCGCCCAGGCGAAGGCCGCCGCCGGGATTCAGGAAGAGATGGGCAAGGTCGCCGCCGGTCTCGGCCTGCCGCCGGGCATGATGCCTGGGATGTAGCGCTGTTTTTATCGTGTTGCGAGCAGAAAAGGGTTTCCCATTGCAAGGCATTCACGGACGGGCCGCCCGTGCTACTGCTGCGACGCTCTTTCGCGCTCTGTGGGCCTTGGCGTTCGGCTTTCCTTGGCGGGTGGCCGGCGTGACCGGGATCGCCGTGGCCGATACAGTGGGCGGGCCCATGAGCCAAGCCGCCCCGCGCGTCGTTGAATCGGCGGACGTCGCCCTCGTGACGTCCGCTTATCCCGTCGGCTTCCAACTGCTGACGCACGGCGACGCGCAGTACGTCGCGTTCTACGACGTCCATCGCGACATGACGATCGCGAAACGCACGCTCGGTCAATCGCGGTGGCAGATCGAGCGCATCCCGTCCGATCAGCCGTCCCCGTTCGGCGCGAGGGCGACGCCGACGCGCACCGGCTGGGATTCGCACAACTACGTCGTGTTCGCGTTCGACGCCGACGGGCAGATCCACCTCGCCGGCAACATGCACGTGAACCCGCTGCTCTACTTCCGCACCGAGCGGCCGGGCGACATCGCGTCGTTCAAACGCATCGATTACATGACCGGCCATCGCGAGGCGCACGTCACCTATCCCGCCTTCTTCCGCGACGCCGAAGGCAGGCTGGTCTTCAAGTATCGCGACGGGTCGAGCGGCGATGGCGCGGACTACTTCAACCGATACGACGCCGCGACGCGCACGTGGAGCCGTCTTCTCGACACCCCCATCACCGACGGCCGCACGCCGATAAACGGCCAAACGGCTTACGCCTACGCGCACGGCCCGGTGCTCGGGCCCGACGGGTATTTCCATCTCATCTGGGTGTGGCGCGACACGCCCGCGTGCGAGACCAATCACAGCCTCTGCTACGCGCGCAGCCGTGACCTGCTCCACTGGGAGGACAGCGCCGGCAGGCCGCTCGCGCTGCCCGTCACGCCCGTCACCAGCGAAGTCGTCGATCCCGTTCCGGTCAAAGGCGGGATGATCAACGGCAACGTCCGCATTGGCTTTGATGCGCGGAAGCGCGTCATCCTCAGCTATCACAAGTTCGACGCCGCCGGCAACACGCAGATCTACAACGTCCGCCGCGAAAGCGCGGGGTGGCGATCGGCGCAGGCCAGCCGGTGGAACTACCGCTGGGATTTTTCGGGCGACGGCTCGGTGATCTTCGACGTCCGCCTGAGCAACGTCGAACTCGCCCCAGACGGTCGTCTGCGCCAAACCTGGGCCAACAAACAGGACGGCCCCGGCGGCGCTTATCTCGATCCTGACACGCTTGAACCCGTCGCCCCCTACGCGCCGCCCGCCCGCTTTCCCGATGACGTGTTGAAGGTGGAGTCCGATTTTCCCGGAATGGAAGTTCGCACGTCTGACGACCGCGGCGTTTCGTCGGAGCCCAGCGTGCGATACGTCCTGCGCTGGGAAACCCTTCCGCAAAACCGGGACCGTCCCGTCGACGGCCCGCTGCCTGCGCCGAGCATGCTGCGGGTGATCAAAATCGAAGGTTGAACCGCCGCCGTCCGCATCGCTCTCCGCTGCGGCGAAGCGTCGCGGATTTCTTTTTTGTCGGATTTACGGGTCGGCCGGACATTATCTTTTTAGAAGGGGGATCGCGCCGGATCGACAGTTGTTACGGGCGCTCCCCCCATCCAGGCCGCGCTGGTTGATCGCGCGCGAGTGACAGCTTCGAACGCCTGTCGTACCAGTGAAAGAAAGTGGCGACCACATGATGCGCAGCCCGATGAGGTACGGATCGCTGTTAGCGGTGCTCGCCGTGTTTGCCGGGATGGTGGAGGTGCGTCGGGGATACTGGTGGATGGCCGACGACGCGCCGTCGGAGGCGATGGTGTTTCACGCCGTTGCCAGCGGCGATGTCGATCAGGTCGCCCGCTACGCGTCGCCCGACACGGTTAACGACCGCGATCAAAGCGGCCTGACGCCGCTGTGCTACGCGGCGTTGTACGGCAATCTGAAAAACGTGAACCAGTTGATCGGCTGCGGCGCGGATGTCAATGCGGTGACGCCGCTGGGCTACACGCCGCTGATGTTCGCCACCCTCGGGGATCATGCCGCGGTATGCGAGGCGTTGTTGTTCGCGGGCGCAGACCCATCGCTTGCCAGCCTGGGCAGCGGTGCGACGGCGCTGGATATGGCGATCGAGAATCAGGCCTGGGCGAGCGTCCGCCTGCTTGAGGCGACGATCGCCGAGAATGAGTGAGAGTGAGGCCGCGCGCTGCGGACCGCCCCGGCCTTCTTTTTTTGAGTGCTATGCGGTGACCGCCGCGGGTTGTCGCCGCGCCGCGCGGACGGCGTCGCGAGTGCTGGAGGCGATGCCGGCGGGGTCGAGGCCGGTTTCGGCGAGCTGTTCTTTGCGGGTGGCGTGGGCGATCAGCCGCTCGGGATGGCCGAGGCGGGTGAGCGAGGCGGTCGGCAGGCCGTGAGCCTGGGCGTGCTCGAGGACGGCGGCGCCGAAGCCGCAGGTGAGGGCGTGGTCTTCGAGCGTCAGCACCGGATGACCGGGACGCAGCACGCGCGACAGCATTGCGCCGTCGAGCGGCTTGCAGAACCGCGCGTCGACCAGTTCCACGTCGATCCCCTCGTCGGCCAGCGCCTGGCAGGCGATGAGGGCGCTCTCGGTAAGCGCGCCGTAGCTGATGATCGTCGCATCGGCGCCGTTGCGCAGCGTGCGCGAGACGCCGAGCTTCCACTCGTCCTCGGGCCCATCCCCGCGAGACGGGTTTGGGAGGAGTTGGTCGAGGTCGCACGCGGGAACGCTGTCGCGCGGGTAGCGAAGCACGCCGGGGGCGTCGATCGAGTGGGCGAGCCGGAGGCATCGCTTCAGTTCGGATTCGTCGCTGGGCGCCATGAGCACGATGCCGGGCATCGGCCTCAGGAAGGCGAGGTCCATGAAGCCGTGGTGCACCGCGCCGTCGTCGCCGACGAAGCCGGCGCGGTCGAGCGCGAAGACGACCTTCAGCCCGTTCAGCACCACCTCCTGCCACACCTGGTCGTAGGCGCGTTGCAGGAACGTGGAGTAGATCGCCGCGATCGGCTTCTGCCCTGCCTTGTTCATGCCCGCCGCCATCGCGACGAGGTGGCTTTCGCAGATGCCCGTATCGAGATATTGGTCCGGCAACGCCTTCTCGAACTTGCTCAATCCCGTGCCGTCGGGCATGGCCGCGGTGAGGGCGACGACCTTCGGGTCGGCCTTGGCGATGTCGAGGCACGCGTCGGCGAACGCGGTCGTCCAGCTGCGGCCGGACGACTTGATCTCCACGCGGCAGCCGTTCACGACGAACGGCGCGGGCGAGTGCATCTTGGTCGGGTCGTCGATGCAGACTTCGTATCCCTCGCCCTTGCGCGTCTTGATGTGCAGGAGGACGGGTTTGTTGACGTGTTTGATCTCGCCGAGGAAGTTGACGAGCCCGGGCAGGTCGTGGCCGTCGATCGGGCCCATGTACTTGATGCCCATGTTCTCGAACAGCGCCCCGTCCCACATCGCGCCTTTGACCGACCGGCAGAACGCCTCCCACGCGTGCTCGATCGCATGGCCGACGCGGGTGGGCAGCGTGTGGACGATCTTCTCGGAGTACCGCTTGAACTCCTCGTACGTCGTGCTGACGCGCACGCGCTCCAGGTATTCCGCCAACGCGCCCTGCGGGTCGGAAATGCTCATTCCGTTGTCGTTCAGGATGATCAGCATCTGCCGCTTGAGCGTGCCGGCGTTGTTCAGGCCTTCGAATGCCAGTCCGTTGACGATCGACGCATCGCCGACGACCGCCACGACGTGATTATGGCGGCCCTGAGCGGCATCGCCCCGGGCCAGCCCAACGGCGGTCGATATCGCGGTCCCCGCGTGCCCGACCGCGAACAGGTCGTACGCCGACTCGTCCGGCGACGGAAACCCGCTCACCGATCCCTTTTTCCGCAGCGTTCCAAACTGCCCTGCCCGGCCGGTGAGCATCTTGTGTGAGTAGCACTGATGCCCCACGTCAAACAGCAGCCGGTCCGGCCCGGTGGGATAGGGGCCAAATTCGTAAACCTTGTGCAGCGCAATGGTTAGTTCAACCACGCCCAGGTTCGACGCGAGGTGCCCGCCGTTCGTGCTGACGGCGGTGAAGATGCGCTCGCGGATTTCCTTGGCGAGGGCCTCCAACTGATCGATGGAAAGCGTTCTCAGGTCGGACGGCCGATTGATCTGATCCAGTAAGCCCATAGATGCGTGCCACGAGTATAAACAAACTCGCCCCCGTGAACACATAGTATCGGCCGAGAACGGCGTTGGGGCGTCGTTTTTCGGGTTTCAGCGCGGCGAGAATCAAGCTGCGCGAGGGTGCCGCAAAATTGCTAAACATGGGTGGAATAACGCTACGGCGGACGATGGAAGGGCATCCGCGCGGCGCTTACGCTAAGACAACTGTCCGGCGGAACTTTTTCGAGAGCGGAAAACCAACACCATGATGAACTGCGCCCTCCTTGCCCCATTGCTGCTGCTTGCATCGACTTCGGCCACCTCCGCCTCGCTCCCGGCGTTTCCCGGGGCCGAGGGGTTTGGCGCGGGGGCGTCGGGCGGGCGCGGCGGGGCGGTGTACGAGGTGACGAACCTGGACGACGACGGGCCGGGATCGCTGCGCGATGCCGTTCGCGAGGGCAACCGGACGGTCGTCTTCCGCGTGTCGGGGACGATCGAACTGAAATCCCGCCTCACGATCAATCAGCCGAACATCACCATCGCCGGACAGACCGCGCCGGGCGACGGCATCTGCATTCGCGGCCAGGATTTCTTCGTCAGCAAGACCGAGAACGTGGTCATTCGTTTCCTTCGCTTCCGCCCCGGCGCCGAGGCGGGGCGCGAGCTGGACGCGCTCACGATCTGGACCGCCAAGGACGTGATCGTCGATCATTGTTCGATGAGCTGGTCGACCGATTCGCTCAACGACGTGGTGAAGGAGAGCGGCAACATCACCGTGCAATGGTGTTTGCTCTCCGAGCCGCTGGTGAAGAGCGTGCATAGCAAGGGCTCGCACGGCTATGCCACCGGCTGGGACGGCCGCACGCGGGGCGGGGGATCGTTCCATCATAATCTCATCGCCCACGCCGCCAGCCGTGCCCCGCGCATCGGCTACTTTAAGACCGGGCGCGGCATGAACGATTGCCGAAACAACGTTATCTACAACTCCGGGCCGAGCTACGGCGCCGAGGGCGGCGACCTCAATTTCGTCGGCAACTACTATCGTCCCGGCCCCGATACGCCCCGGCTGCGCCCCGAGCCGGTCATCTTCGACGTCTGGTCGAACGACACGCGGATGTTTGTGCAGGGCAACGTTTACGAAGGCCACGACGACGTGGTGAAGGACAACGATGCGGCCGTGCGGTTTCGAGAGAGCAAGAACGCCGACGGCACCAACCGCGCCGGCGACGCCGCCACCTGCCTGCTGCCAAAACCGTTCGACATGCACTCCGTCACCACGCATTCCGCCGACGAGGCATATCGCCTGGTGCTCGACCGCGCCGGCGCGGTCCTGCCGACGCGCGACGCGGTCGATCGGCGGATCATCGATGACGTGAAGAACCGCAGCGGCAAACTGATCGACGATCCCTCCGAGGTCGGCGGCTGGCCCGAACTGAAATCCGCCGAGCCGCCGCTCGATGCCGACCGCGACGGCATGCCCGACGCATGGGAAGTCGCCCACGGCCTGAACCCCAAAGATCCCGCCGACGGCCCGCGCGAATCCACGCCCGGCGGGTACACCAACCTCGAGCTCTACCTCAACGAACTCGCCGCCAAGGCGATTGCGCCGTAGCCGCAACACCATCGCGTCCGCCCATTTCGTCACGCCGATGCCGATCAAATTGTCATATCAGTTCTTGTGCTGCTGATATGATAATCGACGGCTTTCATTTGGCTCTGCCAGGCGCGACGGCCGGCCGAGTGTTGTTCGACGTAATCTGCAACTGATTCGCCAAAAAGGATACCTTTCGCGACTGTTCGCGCCGCTGGCCTGCGTGTCACAATGTCTGCTTGGCAGATCGCAAACAGAGGAGGGCGCGGATGTCGCGTGCGATGTGGCTGGTGGCGTTGGCGGTTGTGCTTTGGGCTTATCCTGCCTGCGCGCAGGTCGAACCTGAGGAATGGCCGGACGACATCGCGACGGAAGTCCGGCCGCACACCCTGCAACTCACCCTCATCGATAAGGAAACCGGCAAGCCCATTCCCGAAGTAAAGGTCCGCTACATCGGCGCGGACGAAAGCGGCAAGTTCGGCGGGCGCGATGTGACCGATGCAAACGGCGTCGTCGCGTTCAACCTTCCCTCCAACAAACTTCAACACCTGGGCATGGCGATCCGAATGCCCGGCTACATCCCCATGGGCGCGCGGTGGTCCGGCACGGTGCCGGCGAAGGCGATCCTCCTGATGGAACGCGGCACGGTCATCGGCGGCAAGGTCGTCGATGACGCCGGCGAGCCGGTCGTGGGCGCGAAAGTGCACCTCACCGTCGAACGCGATGCCGGCCAACTCAACGCCGGCTTCGACATCGCTGGCGATTGGGTGAAGACCGGCGAAGGCGGCCTCTGGACCTACGACCGCGCTCCGGCCGGATTTGTCCGCGCGCACGTCGGCGTTTCCGATCCTCGCTATATCACAGATGAATTAAACACAAGGAAAGAGGTGAAGCCCGAGGACGCGATCGCGCGCAAGGTCGTTCTCACGCGTCGCCGCGGCGTCACGTATGGAGGGGTCGTGTTCGACACTCGCGGCCGAGGGGTCGAAGGCGCGATCGTCCGCCTCCACGCGCCCGAGAACGCGGCCGTGCAGGGCGAGTTCAAAACCGGCTCCAAAGGCGAGTTTCAAGTCACGGTTGATGCCTCGCATGTCGGCAGCCTGTCGATCCAGAGGGAGCACTTCTCCCCCGAGAAGATCGATTTGTCGAACGTCCCCGCCAAAGAGCCGCTGAACATCGCCCTCCAGCGCGGCCGCATGTTGCGCCTCAAGGTGGTCGACACACAAGGCCAACCCATCCCCAACGCCTGGGTGCAACTCGGCGTGTGGCGCGGCATCTCGCTGAACGAGTTTCACCAGACCAACGCCGCCGGCGAGTTCACCTGGACCGCCGCGCCGGAGGACGACGTTCAGGTCAGCGTGTCGCATCAGCACTACGAAGCTGCCGTGCTGCTGGCGGTGAAGGCGTCCGACGAAACGCGAATCGTCACTCTGCGCCAAAAGTAGGGGGGGCACGCGTTCGGCGCACCCGGCTTGCTACTTGCGATCGCCCAGCCGCATCGCGAGGGCGCGATCTTCGTCGTCGAGGAACGGCGATGTGTTGATCGCGGCGTCGAGCATCGCGAGCGTCAGTTGGGCCAGGCACCGCACCGCCACCCCCGCGACGGCCAGCGCGATCCCCGCGACGCCGAGCGTCACGGAAAGCGGGAACAACAACACCGCTCCGATGATCGCATTCGTATCCTGGGCGGCCGTGCCTGCGATCGCCAGCAGCACGCCCCCGCCGCCAACGCCGAACAGCAGCAGCCCCACGATGATCGTCAGCAGTCCGAGCAGGTTGATCTTGCCCACAACGGCATAGCCGCCGTGATATCGTCGAAAGGCCGCTCCCGTCCACGAGGAGCGAGGCCAGTGGATGTCCATCTGGCTTGCCAGAGACGATGCCGTGCTCATCGCTTCACTCCTTGGCGCGCGTGGCAGATCTTCGTGATCTTGCCTTTCTCTATCTGATCGACATCTGGCCGATCAGACGATTCGAACCGATTCGCAACGCTCAATTTCGAAAATGGGCTAGACATGAACATGCAATATTTGACCGAATTGAAGGTCTACCCAAGAAAAACGATTCACTCACTACTCCTATCCAGAGCAGGTTTTTAAATAATACCACTAATTAGCATCTATGGACAATACCTATGCCAACAGCAGGTTTTAGGGGAAACCATGGTCTTTAGCTTTGGGCCAGAAGAAAGGCTGGCCAATGGAATCTCTTGCCCAAATCTTCGGCCGTCGGGTCAAAGAACTGCGGAAAGCAAGGAAACTCACACAGGAAATGCTCGGACAGGCGGCAGGGATTGACTACAAATTTCTCGGCGAGATCGAACGTGGCGTCAAAACGTCATCGTTCTCTACCATCGAAAAAATCGCGCAAGCGCTCGATGTGGAGGTCTACGAGTTGTTTATCCCGACGGCTCGGAAGACGTTAAGCGTTGAAAAGGAGATCAACGAGTTGATCTCCAATTCCCGCCGTATCGACCTGACCAAGATCGACGAATTCTTGCGAGGGCTCAGAGGACTGCTTCGGAAACTGGACAAAAGTGAGCGAACGAGGTGAGAGAATACGCGGCAGCCTAGCCATGTTCAGAAAAACAACATTGCTTATCGCGCTGTTGGCGACGTGCTTGTTGATCACCGTCGCGGTCTGGCTACGAACTCAGTTTCGCTCAGATGTACTCCAGAAGAGCAATGAAGGGATGACGACGTTCGTCTTCTTCACCAATCCGGGCAAGCTGCGAATCGTCCTGGGGGAGATCCGGTCCGACGCCGTTCCGGACGACGGCTGGGAATACTCATCCTTCTTCGCGGGTTCCGATGGAACGTCAGGTTTTCTGCTGATCTTCACAAAGACGCAGGGCGGTTTCCTTTCTGAAGACACGGTGACCATTGGCATTCCGATCTGGAGCCTGGCGGTGCTGCAAGTCGTATCGCTGGTCTTCCTGTTTCGCGCGCGACGACGTGCGTTGAACGTCGCCCGTGGATATTCGGTGATGTTGAGGGAGTCGCCCGCTCAAAGCGCGCCGGAGAATTGAAACCGCAGAACTACAGCGACGCGCTTTTTGTTGTAGCTGCGACGCCTGCGTCGCCCATTGTTTTTCGCAATGTCTCGAATGGG
>JBBCIV010000269.1:0-10152 GCA_037189665.1 Phycisphaerae bacterium
CCAGGAGCGTGCGGAGGCCGTCGATTGGTTGCTGCAGCACGGCGCTGATCCAAAGGCAAAGAATCGATTCGGCCGAACGGTTTGTGAAGAGATGGCTCACTGGGAAAGCCGTGTCGGACATCCAAATGGATGCCGAGAGAATCTGTCGAAGGTATGCCCATAGTTTACCTATGTTGTCTCCTTCGGATGAGTTTCAGGCTGGTGAGGAAGTCCCTTCGCCGCTGCACGAGGCAGTGCGTCGGGGAGATGTTGTGGAGGTTCGACAGCTTCTTGTCGCGGGTGCGAATGCATTAAACTGGGAAGGTATTTGTCCCCTGCTATCCGCCATCGAGAAGGGCTCGGTGGAAACCGTGATCGTCTTGTTAAAGGCAGGGGCAATACCGGACGGTGTTGAGCGCACCCTCTCTCCGTTCGTGGCGGCGGCGTGGAAAGACAGACGTGATCTGGTTGAGTTATTGCTCCAGTTCGGCGCTGACGTGAATCGGCAGAATCCTGAAACGGGTGATACGGCATTGATGGCCGCTGCCGGCGTCGGTAATCTGCCGTATCGTTGATTTTCTGCTGGCCTTGGGAGCGAAGGTGGATGTGAGAACTCGCAAAGGCGAAGATGCTCTTTACTACGCGAGCGTATACACCCTCCGCAGGGCGTCCGTTTCCACCTACAAAATCTCACCTACCGGACGGGCGGCAGTGGTTGACCCTGACGCTGCGCCCGGATGAACCGACGGGCGACGCGTAGTCATTGCTGGAGGGCCGATAGCATCGCGGCGAGTCGATAGCCGGCAATGATGATGCGACGCTCGGCGGCTGCCTTGGCGGCGTCCGTGTAGTCCGCTGGCAGCAAGGGGCCATTGTTACGATCGTTGCCGCCGATGAGGTTGCCTTTCTGATAGGCGACTTCGGCGGCAAGCGTGCGACTTTCTTCTGCCGATGTGGCGGGTTCAGTTATCGGCAGTTCCTTCAACTCATCACGCGCGAACTCGGGCCGGTTCCGTATTTCGATGGCCATGTTGCTGACGGCTCCCAATTCAAACTGAAAACATACGGTGTCCGACGATCGCGGCTCATGAATTTGTAGGGCCTGCGCACTGAACTCGCGGCCGGATCGAGCGCGAATGCGCACAGGACGCGGACATGTTTCTTCCATCGCCCCAATCGGAGACCCGCTCACGGACGTTCCGTCGGCGGGCGCTCATCCGGAGGCGAGGAAGGACAACGTCCTATGTACCGTATCTCGACTTCGCCGAGCGGTGCTTCAAGCAGATTTGCGGCTTCGGCGAATACGGCTTCCCCGAAAGTCACGCCGCGTCGTTCGCCAAGCTGGTCTACGTCTCGGCGCGGCTCAAGCGTTACCACTTGGCCACCTTCGCTGCGGCGGTGCTCAACAGCCAGCCGATGGGGTTCTACGCGCCCGCCGAACTCCTTCGTGACGCCCGTGAGCACGGCGTGGAAGTGCGACCGATCGACGTCAACGCCAGCGACTGGGATTGCACGCTGGAGCATGACGCGGTTTCGACGCAGGAACCAACGTCGGACAAAGTCACCTGGGGCTGTTGCGAGCCGGCGCTTCGGCAGATCAAGGGCCTGCGCCGCGAAGACGCCGACCGTATCGTCGCGGCACGGAAGCGAGCGGGCCCCCTCACGTCGCCGGCCTAACTCCAACCTTGCTCCAGGCCGACGGCATCGTCCAGCGGCAGGGGCAGGCCATCCATGTGCTGGCCAAACGCCTCACCGACCGGATCTCGCTGCTGAGCGGCCTGGCGCAGGCGTCGCGGGATTTTCACTAGCCGCACGGCATCCGTTGCCTGTGCGAAGGGGAAACCTCCTGCATGCCGTTGATCTTTTTGGGTCCGTCCGGCATGCCCAGTCTGAGGCCACCGGGATGTCACGGCACCATTCTCACCTTCGGCTCGCGATCGAAGTAGCGCCGGCTCGCGGCCTTGGCGAACGACTTGCTCGGAAGCGTAAGGATTCCTTCGTCCGGCTGGACGCCTGCTTTGTCCAGGAGCGACTGGGCATCGTTGGTGTGACCGATCGCCTTGAGATGACCGAAAGCGTCCATGACGAATTGAACGGCGGCCGATTCCTTGCAGAGTTTATCGCTGGCCTCTTTTGTCAGAAGCAGGGCAACCGCATCCACAAAGACAGACGGAAAGCCCGCCAGCTGCGCGTCCGCCTGCCGCTTGCTGCCATCCTTCAACGTCGCTCCTCCCACTTTCGGGCAGACGAGAACTATTGTCCCTCCTGCCGACTTCACCGAAGCCGAAACATTGTCGAGCAGTTTTCCGTCCGTCCCGTCGTCGATCAGGATGCCCACGCATCGGCCTTCCAACGTTTCGTTCATCTTCCCCACAATGCGCACCGCGGGCGAAGGATCGAAATCCTGAACGGGAACCGCGGTTGGGCTGGCCTGGGGCAAGTCCATGCCGAGACCGTCGGCGACGCGCTTGGCAAGGCTTTCGTCCACGTTGCGAAGGTTGGCCATCACGCGTTTGCGAACGTGCGGCAGGTTCACTTTCGACAGTTCGAACACCAACGCGGAGACGAGGTGATTCTGCTCCGGTGTCGCAAGCGAGTGGAAAAACATCCGCGCCTGGCTGTAATGATCCGCAAAGCTTTCCGGGCGGATGCGCAGCTTCTGTTCTTCGACGGGTTGTGGGAACGTCTTGAATCCGGATTCCGGGCATTCGCGCGGTCCGCCGTCTTCGCCGGCTTGCGCGAGGCTGTTCGGCTCGTAGTTCGCTCGGCCCTTGAACCGCGACACCTGCATGTGTCCGTCGCGCTGGAAATTGTGAAACGGGCACCCCTTTGGTTGGTTGACCGGGATCTGATGAAAGTTCGGCCCGCCGAGTCGCTTCAACTGCGTATCGAGATAACTGAAGAGTCGCCCCTGCAGGAGCGGGTCGTTGGTAAAATCGATGCCCGGCACGATGTTGGCAGGGCAGTACGCGACCTGCTCTGTTTCGGCGAAGAAGTTGTCGGGGTTGCGATTCAGCACCAGCCGTCCCACCTTGCGAACGGGCAGCACTTCTTCCGGGATGATCTTTGTCGGATCGAGGACATCGTAAGGCAGGGCGTCGGCGAACTTTTGATCGAACAATTGCAGGCCCAGTTCCCACTCGGGAAAATTGCCGCTTGCGATGTTCTCGAACAGATCGCGGCGATGGAAATCCGGGTCGGCGCCGGCGATCTTGACCGCCTCGTCCCACAGCGTCGATTGCACGCCGAGCTTCGGTTTCCAGTGGAACTTGACGAACGTGGACTCGCCTGCGGCGTTGACGAGGCGGAACGTGTGGATGCCGAACCCTTCCATCATGCGCAACGATCGCGGGATGGTGCGATCGGACATCGCCCACATGATCATGTGCGTCGATTCCGGCATCAGCGAAACGAAATCCCAGAAGGTGTCGTGCGCGCTGGCCGCCTGCGGATAGCCGCGATCGGCTTCCATCTTCACCGCGTGAATCAGGTCGGGAAACTTGATCGCGTCCTGGATGAAGAAGACGGGGATGTTGTTTCCCACCAGGTCCCAGTTGCCTTCCTTTGTGTAGAACTTGACCGCGAACCCACGAACGTCTCGGGGCGTGTCGACCGAGCCGGCGCCGCCGGCGACGGTGGAGAAACGAACGAAGACTTCGGTCTTCTCCCCTTTGCGCTGGAAGAGATCGGCCTTGGTGATCTTGGTGAGCGGTTCGTAGAGTTCGAAGAAGCCATGTGCCGCCGAGCCGCGCGCGTGGACGATGCGCTCGGGAATGCGTTCGTGGTCGAAATGGAAAATCTTCTCGCGGAAGGCGAAATCTTCCAGCAGCACCGGCCCGCGCGAACCGGCCTTCAGTTGGTTCTGATTATCGGAGACGGGAATGCCCTGATTCGTCGTAAGCCGGGCCACCTCGTCGCCGGCGACCTGGTGCAGTTCTCCACCCTTGCCCTTGTGATAAGGACATGCCGCCGACAAGTCCGCATCGGATGCGGCGGGTTTCTTCTTCGCGGTTGATTTCGTTTGTTTCGGAGCGGTCTTTTTCGCCATAACCTACATCCTTCGATTTGCCTCGGCCGTACATCCCGCAATCCCTTACGCCAAGCCACGCCGATGCCCCGTCCACCCCGTATCACGATCGTGGATTGGCAGTCATTGTAGGCGGAGGGAATAGAGAGGCGCATGAACAACGATTTATTTCAACGTTGCGTTTGAATGACATGAAAACGAAGGGAGGGGAGGGCGTGCTAAAGCTCCCCCCATGGCTACCTTTCGCCGCAGCGTTGCCGTCGCTCACCATGGTTGGAAGTGCGGGGCACGCCAGACCCGCAAAGCTCCATCGATTTTGCCTCGTGTGATCGGCTGGCATCCCTGTGATGCGGATCGTTTCTCGGCCCCAGTTCGCATGGAGTGGGCCTCTTCCTTTAAGACGGTGCCGAACCGAGGCGCGTTAGGTCTTATAAGTCATGGTTGCAATAGGAGCGTTATCCCATGCCACGCCAAACCGTGAAGCATTGAAGTGCCCCGGAAAACGATCCGATTTGTAGCTCATGGAGAACTATGCGCATGGCGAGCAGCAGCGTTTGGACGCACTACGCCACTTGGCCATTCTGAATACGCCGCGGGAGAAGCGGTTCGACGACATTGCGCAGCTTGCGGCACAGTTGCTTTCTGCACCGATCGCCTTGATCTCGCTCGTGGAAGACACGCACCAATGGTTCAAGGCGTGTATCGGGCTTCCGGTTCAGGGTACGTCCCGTGAAGTGTCTTTCTGTGCGCATGCGATCGCGCGGGACGATTTGGAATCGGTCTTCGTCGTGAATGACGCAACGAAAGATCCCGTCTTTCGGGGCAACCCGTTTGTTATGGGTGAACCTCACATTCGATTCTACGCAGGCGCGCCGCTGGTCACGAAGGATGGCTATGCGATCGGCACGCTGTGCGTAATTGACACTGCACCCCGGCAGCCGACCGACGCTCAACTGGATGCATTGAAGGTGCTCGCCCGTAGCGCGGTTGCGCAGATGGAACTCCGCAGGACCGCGGAGAGCCTGCGCGAGAGCGAGGGCCAGATGCGGCTCCTCATCGATACTGCGCGGGAAGCCATTATCACGGCGGACGGGGACAAACGTGTCATCAGCTGGAATGCGGAAGCGACGCGCCTGTTTGGCATCGACGCCGACGCCGCCTATGGCCAGCGCGTGGCGGACCTAGTGCTTCCCGCAGAGGAACGGACGACCAAGGGGCCGGAACTCGAAGCCCTGTGCGGTAGCGAAGAGATCCTGGGCCAGCCTTGGCGTACCGAGGTTTGCTTGGCGCGTGGAGATGGAAGCAGATTCATGGCGGAAGTCGCCGTTTCCGGTTGGGTGTCGGGTGGTCAGCGCCGGCTCACGGTATTCATTCAAGACATTTCGGCGCGGAAGGCGCGTGAGGAAGAGCAACGCGAGGCCGAAACGCGTGACGTGGTCATTTTCGCAATGGCGCGGCTGGCCGATTCCCGCGATCCCGAAACGGGCGCCCATATCGAACGGGTCCAAACCTATTGCCGGGCGCTCGCCGAACAACTGGCGTCGTGCGGTCCCTATCAAAAGCAATGTGATCCGGAGTTTGTCCGCCTTATGTATTCCACCAGCCCGCTACACGACATCGGCAAGGTGGGCATCCCGGACGACATTCTTCTCAAGCCAGGGCGCCTGAGCGATCGCGAGTTCGAGATCATGAAGTCGCACACCACGATCGGCGCGGAAACGCTGGAGGCCGCGATCGAGAAGTTTCCCAATACGCGGTTCCTCCGCATGGCTCGGAACATCGCCGCGTCTCATCATGAACGCTTCGACGGAAGCGGCTATCCCGCCGGTCTCATCGGACAGGATATTCCGCTGTGCGGGCGAATCGTTGCGCTCGCGGACGTCTATGACGCTTTGACCAGCCGTCGCGTGTACAAGGCCGCCTTCACGCATGACGTGGCAAAAGGCATCATCGTCAAAGAGTCCGGCAAGCACTTTGATCCCGTGATCGTGGACGCATTTCTGGCCATCGAACAGCAGTTCGCGTCGATTTCCAGAAAATTTGTCGAATCCGATACGCTCGCGGCCTGAATGATAAGTCACTCGGTAGAGATCCCTTTATGCCTCCGTCCGGCCATTCTCAAACCCCTGTGCTCTCGCCCTGGCGGGACAGCTTCGACAGCTTTTCCGAGGCGGCGGCGGCCGTGTTGCGCTTCCTGAATGAGCGCATCGGCATGGGGCTCTGGATGGTCACACGCGTGCGCGAGGATGACTGGATCGTTCTTCACGCCGTCGGTCGCGGCTATGACGTCTGCGACGGGAAAGTCATGCGGTGGTCGGACTCGTATTGTTCTCGTATGGTGCGGGGGGCCGGCCCGCGCATCGCAGCGGACGCCCGCAAAGTGCCGGCGTACTGCCAGGCCCCCATAAACCGCAAGCTTCCGATGCCCATCGCCGCGTATGTCGGCGTACCCTTGATGAACGAAGGGGGAACTGTGTTTGGAACGCTTTGTGCCGTATCGCCGACCGTGCAACCCAAGACGATCGAGTTGGAGCAGCCCCTGGTCGAACTGATGGGCGGTTTGCTGTCGACCATTCTCTCTCGGGAGTTGCACGTGCAGGCGGCGCAGCGCAAAGCGGAGGTCGCGCATGCCGAATCGTTGAGCGATTCGCTGACCGGTCTGTTGAATCGGCGTGGGTTGGATGAGATCGCCGCGCGGGAAGAGTCGCGTTGCGAACGATACGGTCACAATGCATGCGTTTTCTCGATTGACGTGAACGGCTTAAAGCAGGTGAACGACGAGCAGGGCCACCGCGCAGGGGATCGGCTGATTGTGCGCATCGCGAAGGCGCTAAAGGCCGCGGCCCGAAAGTCGGATGTCGTCGCCCGCGTGGGAGGAGATGAGTTCCTCATTCTGGCACCCGAATGCAGCAAGATGGCCGGCATGAACCTGCTGGGCAGGATTCAGCGCGAGCTGCGTCGCCGTGGACTCTCGGCTGCGGTGGGCCTCGCATCACGGCAGGACGCCGGTGGCATTTTAGCTGCGATGGAGGCGGCGGATGCCGCCATGTATGCGTGCAAACGTCAATCCGCCCATCGTCGCGCTATGCGACGTTCTGCGTGAACGCCAATGCAGAAGATCCGGCTGCCGCGCCGCAACTGGAAATCTAAAATAGACCGATAGCTGGAAGCCAACTTTCCTTTCCGGCGAATCCGCCGCGCTTTTATCGACGAAGCCGACCTTATCCTGTTGCCGGGCGACAAGACGGGTGCGAATTTCCTCGCAGCTGTCTTCGATCATATCGCTGGTCGTGGCCAATCTATTCCGACCGTCGTCGCTGACGACGACCCAGGAACACCGTCATTACAGCGAGGGTGCCCAGTGTCGCCGGCTCCGGCAGTGGGGCATCGACGTGGAGCGGGGCGGGATCGTACTTTCACACTCTGGCCCAATCGACTTGCATGTTCGTATTGGGGAACGGATTGGCTGGCGTGCCGCCCCATCCGCCGACGGTGAGGTTGAAGATCAGATATATGTTGTTCGCCGTTTCGGGTCCGGAATGATTGTGGCGATGAAGGCGAATATCGTTGAAGTAGAACTCGATGTAGTTGCTCTACCAACTGAACGTCGAGCAGCCCGTGAAACTCGATCGTCTTTAACGCGAAGAATGGCAATTAAACGCTGAATGACGCTGCCTATATCGCCAGCTTCACTAACATCTATGTGGCGCAAGCGCCGCTGACGGTGATCGGGGAAGCAGGTCAGGATGTCACCACCGGTTCGCGAGCCAACGATTGAGTGCTGTCGGCGGTGGTTCAGCCCGCTATAGGTGCAACATCTTGTCTTTGTCTAAGTCGTCCGCACCGCCGTTGAACTAGCCGCTGCTGTCGGCCGTCCGGCGTTTGATTGCAGATGGGCAAACGTCGAAGCGGACCGCTCCGTCCATTTCCTGTTCCGCCGGTCGTCAACGGCCCTTGTGCATCGTACTTTGCATCCGATCGGTTGAGCCACCGTGTGCATCGTCCGTGTCGCCTTGTCCCTTCGCCAGCCGCCTGCGGTGCCGGCGTGCGCTCTGGTCGTCCCCGCGGCAGTAGCCGCTACGGCACTGCAACGGCTGGTGCCCGCAGGATTTTTCCCGCTGGCGCGTCCGCGACGCGGTTGCCGGGGCAAGAAAAATCCTCGCCGTCACGGCGCCTTTGCGGGCCTGGACCGGGAAGGCTTCGCCTCTCCCTCTCCCGGCGCTTCCGCCGTCCCCGCCGGCCGTCGCTCCTGCGGGTTCGTGTTGATCCGTCGCTTCGCTTTCTGTGAACGGATCAGCACAAACCCTTTTCAAGGAGCGACTGTCATGGCGAAGAAACAATCCAACCCCAAGAACGACGCCCCCAAGGCACAGCCGGTCGAGGAAATCCGCATCGGCGCGATCAAGGCCGCCATCTGGCGAAACGACGGCGAGAACGGTGATCGCCAACCGCAGGTTCGGTTCAACGTCACCCTCCAGCGGATCTACCGCACGGAGGACGGCCAGTGGCACAGCACCGCCAGCTTCGGCCGCGACGACCTGCTAGTGCTGATGAAGGTGGCCGACGCCGCCCACACCCGCGTGTTGCAGTTGATCGGCGAGCAACGCGAGCAGCAGAGATTCCACGAGCGGCAGGAACAGCCCGCCGTGTAACGCGGCGAGGTTAAACTCGATCTCTCACGAGCCCGGCCGGCTCCCGTTCACCGGCCGGGTTCTTCTTTGCGCCATTCCCGTGATCGTGTTCGACCGGCACGTTTGACACGACAGCTCCCCGCCCCCCCGGCATCGGGGGAGCGGCCGGCGCGGAGGGGGAGCGGGTGATCCTGCGCCGGGGCGCTCCCGGACGCCGCAGGCGAAACTCAGGGCGTATCGCGCGTCGGGCGGCGACGCGACAGCAGCCGCCACGCGCCGGCCAGCACGATCGGCATCATCGCCGCCGGTTCCGGAACGGGCAGCGATTGCACCGTGACGTTGTCCAGGCTCGTGCCGAACGTCGATGACTGCTCGTGCGTCCGGTTGAGGAACGTCAGCGTGGACGACGGGCCGTCGGCGACGAAGTCGAACGCGTGGCGCGTCCAGGGGTCGGTACCAATGCCGTTCCCTCCGAAGAGCAGCCCGGCCGTCGTGAAGTTGAAGTCCTGGGACACGCCCGGCGCGGTCGCCGTGAGCGTGAACGTCTGCACGGGGGTGGACACGTTGTAGGACGCGGTCGTTGCCGACAGGTCGAACTCGACCCGGTAGGCTTGGCCGGGCTGGGTGTCGAACGTCTGGGCGATGCCGCCGAGCCGGTCGCCGTACTGAAGGGTCACGAACTGGTTGCCGTCACTCGCGTGAGCGTCGAACAGGCCGAACGACCGAATCAGCGGAACGGTCCACACCAACCCGTTCACGCCCGCCGTCGGGACGAACCACCCGTCGGCCGGTGTCCTTACGTCATCAAATTCCACGGAGGGATACGTCAGCGCCGGCGACTCGAAACTGCCGTTGGTAAACGGTGCGGCGACGGCCGGCCGGGCTGCGAGCGTCAGCATTGCCGCCGCGGCCGGCAAGACGGCTTGGGCGAACGAATATCGGTCAAAACGAGGCATGGGCACACTCCTTGATTCCCCCTTCCTCCCGCGTCTCGGGCGGAACGTCCGTCCGGGTGTCGGGGAAGTAAGGGCGTGTCGGGAATGTCGCGCCGTGCTGTGCGCGCTCGTGTCCGTTCTCGCGGTGAGTTCGGTGCGCGCTGAGGGGGGAACGTTGAAACGGGATACCGTTGCGCCGGCGGCGTCACCCGGCGTGGAGCCGAGGCGTTGTCCGCGTGGTGCAACGCATCGTGGAGGCAAGCGTTCCGCGGACAGCAGCGAAAGCCCGCCGCTGCTGCGACGCGTTTCAATCTGATCCCTTACGAGCCCGGCCGGGCGCCGTTCACCGGCCGGGTTCTTCTTTGCGCGCACGTAGATCCGGAATCGGTGCAGGTGGTCGAAGGAAAGACGGCCTTTGCCCGGCGGCGAGGAGCCGAGTGCGGGAGCGGCTGCGGCGCGTCAAGGGCGGCGCGGTCTGCGGCTGCGCCTCCGACGCGCTGGCGAAAATCCCGGCTTCTTCGGACCTACCGAAGACACTCCGGGATTTCCGTGCTGCGCCCCCTGGACCCGCCTTCACCGC
>JBBCIV010000270.1:0-8067 GCA_037189665.1 Phycisphaerae bacterium
TATCCCGCGCGACGCCGGCGTCGTTACAATGACCTGTCGAAATGGGGTCCGCAACCACATGTCCAATCATCTCGACCTACTTGAACCTCGCCGGCTGCTGTCCGGCTATTTCGTCGACGCTGGCTGGGCGGAACGCGCGAATACGGATCCGGAATACGGGCCCAGCGAGAAGCCGGTCGGCATTCAGTCGGACGGGTCGTTGATCACGTTTGACCACGCCCGCCTGCATGGAGGGGTGAGGCGGTATCTGCCGGACGGAACGCCGGACTTGAAATTTGGCGCGCGGACCGTTCGCGAGCGCTGGCTGAGCGATGCCACGCTCGACGTGGCGGATCGGTCGATCGTGGCGTACGACCTCTGGAGCCCCGGCAGCCCGGTCAAGGGGTTTGAGATTCGCCGGTTCAATTCGGATGGTTCGCGCGATCTGTCGTTTTCCGGCAACGGCGTGCTGGCGCTGAATCCGCCGGTGGCGGACCCGGGGCAAAGCCATATCCAGAATCTTGCGACCGACGCCTACGGACGCATCCTGGTCACGTTCAGCAGTCCGGACGGGCCCGTGCTTGCACGCGTGCACAGCCGCGGGCGGATCGATACCACGTTTGGCACAGGCGGTTATGCGAGCGTGCCCGGCGACGCCGGCTTCGGCTCCGCGGGGTACGTGTTAATCCCCGGCGACAACGGCTTCGGCTCCGCCGACGTGCGCGTGACGCCCGATGGAAGGATCTTCGCCATCCTGACCGGCGGGAGCAGTGTGCAGGTGATCGCGTTTACCGATTCCGGCGCGGTCGACACATCGTGGGGGCGCCAAGGCAGATTCACGTTGCCGCGGATGTTCAGCACGTACTTCGACCATCCGCCGCAGACGATCATTGACGACGCTGGCCGGGTGCTGATCGCGGTCTTCGCGATGCGGCCGGACAACTCGAGCGTTCCCCAGCGAACCCCGCCCGAGGGATTGGTCATCGGGTCGATCGCGCGGCTGCTTCCCAACGGCAAGCTCGATCTGTCGTTCGGCGAAGGCGGGTTCGCGGCGTTGCGGTCGCCTTCGTTCGGCAACTTTTCTCAACCTAGCACCCCCGTCATTGATGCAAAGGGACGCATCTGGGTGGCCGACGAGTACTACGGCATCGCCCGGCTGACTCCGGACGGGCAGATCGACACGGAGTTCGACTTCGATGGCTACTTCAGCGGCTTTCTCTATCGCCCGACCATCCTCCCGGTGGGCGACACGCTCATCGGCTTCAGCGGCAACGGCGAGCCCCAACGGCTGACGCCAGTAAAAACGCCAGTGCAACTCGTCGACGGCATCCTGCGAATCAACGCTGGAGAAAACGGCGCGGCGATCAGCGTGCGACAGCGCGGCCAAAGCATTTCCGTCAGCGTAAATGGCGGGAAATCCGTGCGTTTTAACGCCCGCGCCGTCCAGCGGGTGGATGCCCGTCTCAGCGATGGCGACGACTACTTCTACTACGACAGTTCCAAACTGCTCGACATCGACGCCGGCGAAGGCGACGACGGCCTGAATCTGGTCCGCGGCGTGCACAAGGTGTACGCCGGCGGCGGCAACGACACGGTCATCTGCGGCGACGACAAGGACACCGTCTACGCCGGCGGCGGCAACGACGTCATCGACATGGGCGGCGGGCACGGGCGGGTCTACGCCTGGGACGGGACGATCGAAGACGGCAACACCCTTGACCTCCGCGCCGCGCCCGAAGGCCAATCGCTGGGGATCGATCTTCGAAATCTCGCCAGCGCCGTCGTCCGCGTGACCGGAGGACGTGTGTCGGCGTTCGTTTCGGCGCTGGCGGCGAACATCTCCATCCGGTCCGATGAAGGCCAACTCGTCCGGCTTGGCGGACCCGAAACGGCGCGGCACGCGGTCGATACCGGCAACGGCAACGACACCATCGAAGGCGGCAACGGCCGGGTACGTATCCGCACCTTCGGCGGAGACGACATCGTCACCAAGCTTTCAGGAACCAGCTACGTCGACGCCGGCGACGGCAACGACAGCATTCGCGGCGGATCAGGCCGTGACACTCTTTTAGGTGGAAACGGAAACGATACCCTCCGCGGCAACGGCGGAAACGACTACATCGACGGCGGACCCGGCAACGACCGGCTCTTCGGCAATGAAGGCCGCGACACCCTCATCGGCGGCCCGGGGTACGATCGGGCGGCGGCGGACGAGGACGACACCGTATCCTTGATCGACCTGCTGATATAAGACGCACGCACGCCTCACCCCGTCCCGCCGGCCGATGCCGTGCGCGAGGCACAGGCGCTTGCAACTACGGGAAAACCGGTGTGAAATCCTTTGCAGACCGTGGCGTCCTTATCGCCATCACGGCTGCTTCCGCCGCTCCGGCCGCGGCGGAATAAGCTACCGGGCCGTGTGATTCTTCGGGGAAGTGTATGGAATTGCAGGCGGAGTCTGCAGCAGTCGAACGGTCCGATCCCTCTGTCGTTGAAACCTCACCTCTGCCCTCGGCGCGATCGCGATGGAAGCGGCATGCGCCGTGGGGACTGCTTGCGCTTATCGCGTTGAGCGCGATGCTGATGCAACAATGGATTACCCGCCTAGGGGTGGGCATGTCTCCGGACTCGGCGAGTTACCTGCGCATCAGCGAGGGAATCGCGGCGGGGCAAGGGGTCGGCTTTACCTCGCCGGACGGCGAGTTCAGCACGATCGTGCATTGGCCGCCCCTCTACCCGCTCGTATTGGCATCGCTCAGCAAGGTGGCAAACGACGTCCGCAACGGCGGCGACATCCTCCAGGCAGTGCTGCTGGCGACGAACCTGATTTTGCTGGCGATCCTGACCTTCCGCATGACTCGTTCCCGCACCGCCGCCCTGTGTTGTGCATTGGCGGCGGCGTTGTCGGTGGAGCTGTTCCAGGTTCACGTCATGATCCTGTCGGAACCGCTGTTCGTCGCGCTGATGCTCGGCGGAATGCTGGCGCTGGACAGCGCGGTGCGGTCCCGTTCGCTCGCGATCGTGGCATTGGCGGGCCTGCTGGTGGGCCTGGCGTGGCTGACGCGGTACGCGGGGGTGGGCATCGTCGCGCCGTGTGCCGCGCTGGTGATGGTCTTCTGGCGGCCCGGCTGGCTCGAGAGAATTCGAGCGACGTTCATCTTCGGCATCGTCGCGACCGGGCCGATGGCGACCTGGCTGATCTGGGGCTTCCGCAAGACGCATTCGGTCGCCAACCGCGAGTTCGCATGGTATCCGCCCGACAAGGAAACACGGCTGGACGGCTACCAGACGATCGCCAACTGGCTGTTGCCGGCGAACTCCTCCGACGAGAAGGTGGCGCCGATCATGGCCCTGGTGCTGGGGGTGCTGGTGATCGGCTCGGCGATCTGGCTGGCGACGGTCGCCACCCGGCCGCACCGGGCGCGATTCCTGCCCATTGCATTGCTTACCGCGGCACTCGGCTATGTCGGCTGCCTGGTCTTCAGCCTCTGTTTCGCCGACGCCTACACCCCGCTCGACTACCGCACCCTGCTGCCGGCGATGATGCTCGCCCTGCCGCTGCTCAACGGGGCAACGGTTACGATGGCGATGCGGTCGCAATTGCCGAAGGCACTCCGGATGACGGTTGCCATCGGCGTTGTGGTGGTGCTGCTCGTCCGGCCGCTGCCCTTGGCGACGTGGATGAGCGATGCCTCTGAAGACTCGGTGGGCTACTCGTCGTCGGTGTGGCGGAATATGACGCTGATGAAGGTCGTCCGCCAGCTGCCGAAGACGGCGTTCGTCTATTCGAACCGCAGCGACGCGATCTTCTGCTGCACGCTCCGGCCCGCCGGCCCGCTGCCGCGGAAGTTCGACCCCACGCGCCGGGCGGCCGAGGTCACCTTCGAGAGCAAGCTGAAAAGGATACAGCTGAACTCCGCGGTCAGGGAGACGTTCGTCGTGCTGTTCCGGTTCCGCAACGCGCATCAGATCGTCGATGAAAACGACCTGTCGCGACGGTTCCGGCTGCAGTTGATCATGGAATCGCCCGACGGCGCGATCTACCGATTGAAATCCAAACGCCGCGCAACGACCGGCCCGACAACCAACTCGGCCGCGCCGTAAGTTACGCGCCGGCCTAGGCCGGCGCCAGCCTTGCCATCGGGATGTAGAACTTGAGGTATCGCTTCCCGTTGGTGTAGCGCGTGCCGCGAGGATGTTCGACCAGCACGGTGGCGCGAGTGTTAATGCGATTGATGATCCCCTGCATCGCCGTGCCGTCATACTCAAACCGAACCCGGTGGCCGGGCCGAAACGAGGTGGAGGCGATCGTTCGTTGTCGTCGGGTGATCATCGCGTGCTGGTGAGCGGTGTGGCCGAACAACGTCCTGGACGCCCGCTGAAAGCGAGACCTGGCACAACTGCTCTGCCCGAACGCCAGGAACTCCGCGAGGTGGAGCAGTTCGTGCTCCATGACGCGCATGAGCGCATCAAGCCGGTCCGAGCACGGCAGGCCGACGACGACCGCGGCCTCTTCTCCGGCGCCGAAGTTTTCGAACAGCACGTTCTGCGAGATCTGGATGGCGAACCGGATCGCGCCCGTCCGGCGGTCGCGCGTTCGGATCGTCCTTCCCCCCGCCGACCGCAGCCGGCCGGTGAATTGGAGCGGGATGGGCAACGACGCCTCTCGGCGAAGCGATTCGCGAAGCAGGCCGGCGAAGAAACGCTCGTCGTATTGGTCGAACAGCAACCGCAGGTCGCCGTCGTGACAGCGGATGAAATTCGGCGTCTGGATATATCGCGACTCGGCCAGCAACCGTCCGCGGATCGCCTGCCGTGACGAATCGATCTGGATGATCGATTTGCCCGGGGAAGCGAAAATGGCCGCGAGGGTGACCATCGCAGACGAACGGCGCGCGCGCGCAATACGGCGCGGATTACAGCAACCCGGTTTCGGCAAGCCACGTGCGGGCGATCAACATGTGTCCGGCGCTGGACGGGTGAACGCCGTCCGGCGTCCAGTTGATGTCCGGCCGAAAGCGGCGAGCGTTGATGAACGCCGTGTGCAGCGGGACCAGCGACGCCGCGTTGAACTCGCGCTTCAGCTCGTTCACCGCGCGAACGTACGGCTGCAGCAACTGGTTGCCCTCCGCCGGCGCCGGAGGCTCGATGACGCTGGGCTGGCACAGCACGATTTTGGTCTTCGGCAACGCGCCCTGCACCTGTCGCAGGATGACGTGATAAACCTCGACGTACTGCTCGATCGGAACGCCGTTCGGATTCTGCTTGTTCAGGCCATGCCAGACGTCGTTGATGCCGATCTTGATCGACAACACGTCGGGGGCATGATCGATGACGTCTTCCTTCCACCGCTTGGCGAGGTCGGTCACCTTATTACCGCTGATGCCGGTATTGATGACGCGCGGCGCGATGGCGGGGTTCTTGGCGTAGAGGTAATCGCGGATGAGCCGCGGATAGCCTGAGCCGATCATCTCCGGATCGGTGCGCCGGCCGCAATCGGTGATGCTGTCGCCAATGAAGAGGAACGTCTTACCTTGTTCGAGTGCCAGGGGCATGATCCCATGCTTTTACTCAACGGCGGGGAACGCGTCCACTGGCGCGGCGTGCGCAAAACGCCTGTTACTTCGGAACTTTGTACGCATCGATCGTGTGATCTTTCGGATCGCCGGATGCGGGCGGCTTCGGTTTTTCGTCGCCGGCGACCTTCTTCGGCTCGCCCGACTGCGCCGCCGGTTCGGGAACGGCGTCGAACCTGGGGACGTTGGATGACGCCGTGGTGCTGCGATCACCGGGACGTTTTTCCATGAAACGAACGTTGTCCGGCGTGGGCACCGGCGCGGATGGCGACTCGACCACAGGAGCGGCAGGCGATACGGCCGTGGGAGCGGGCGCTGACGGCGTATTGCCGGAGGCAAGCGTCTCGTAATAGGTGATGACCGTTTCAAGCTTGGCGAGGTCAACCGCCTGCTTCGCCTTTTCCGATGCCTGCGCCACCGCGCGGGCCTCGCGAAGCTTCTGGGCGGCCTCGGCGTACTTACGCTCGGTCGCGAGCTTGTTGCCGTCGGCGACGAGGGCGTTGTATTGGTCGATCAAGGCGTTGACGGCGTCCTCGCCGCTGAGCGATTTCTTCTGTTCCTGAAGGACATCGACGATCGTGCCGTTCCAGGTGAAGTAGGCAATGCCGCCCGTGACCGCCAGCATGGCGATCACGAACGCCGCCACGCCGACCGCGGCGGAGCCGGACTTCTTCTTCGCCGGGCGACGAACGCCCTTCCGCCGCGACGCGATCGCGGCGGCGGCAAGCTCAGACTCGGCACTGACGACGCCGGCACACGACGGACAGACGATCAGATCGCCCATCTGGTACATCTGCTCGCCTGCCGACACCGAACGATTGCACTGCTGACAAATCGATATGCTCATGACAAATCCCCCCACCTCATGTCCGCCAGTCTTTGGACATCCACCGTACGATACGGCCCTCTGTCTGTCTTATATCGCCACGCAACAGTTTTGTGGATGAGCGATTGCATTTTCCGGCACCCGACCCCATTTTCACTTCAAAAACAAGGGTCGAATTGAAGAATCTGCCCAAAGGACGCCGTAAATAGCGCCAACTTAACGTTCGGCCAAAGAACAAAACCGCTCGTCGGTCTACAGACCGACGAGCGGCGGTGCGTGCGATTTATCGGTCCGGAGCGGCCTCTCGCGAACGGGCTGATCAGGCCGCAGCAGGCTTGTAGTTGCGACGGGAGGGCTTGGTGATCAGGCCCATCTTGATCGCCTTGGCCGATACCTTGATGCGGGTGACCTGGCCGTTCACCACCGCGCGAACCGTCTGGATGTTGGCCTTGAACTGACGCGGCGTGATGCCCGTGCACTTCGTGCCGACGCCGCCGAGGTACTTCGCCTTGCCGCGATGCGTCTTCTGGTTCCCGATGCGGGTCTTCTTGCCGGTAAAGTAACAAACGCGTGGCATAGCCGTATCCTTTTCAGACGTCAGATCGTCACTTCAAATGCAGTCGGCAGGGCTCGAACCTGCAACCTGCGGCTCCGTAGGCCGCCGCTCTATCCAATTGAGCTACGACTGCATCAAATTCAGTCGAGCCGCACAGCATCTTCATCCGGGGCGTTTTTGTCAAGCCGGCGATGCAAGAATCGTCCGAAAACGCGATTTTCGCCGGCCGAACATCTCCTGAAAACAGGCGTGCCGCCCGCCTATTTTGCCACGCCGGGCGGGTCTTTGAACTCATACGACTGCAACTGCGGAGCATTGCCGGCCATCTTCCACCGGGTGGCGAGCACCCTGTTGACCTTGGCGAACTCCACCGGCAACTCGATCTCGATGACGTCCATATCCTCCACGCGCCACCCCATCACCTCGGTGAGGTCGCCCTTCAGCCCGCCCCACTCGTCGATCTGCTCGTTCGTGGCGGTGAGGGTTTCGAGCGTGATGGCATCGCTGGTCATGGCCTTGGCGCTGACGAGGTTGCCCGAGCCGACGAACATCAGGAATTGCCGCGTCGCCTTGGTGGCGGGCTCGGCGTAGATCGCGGCCTTATACTCCCGATAGGCGCCGACGAACATCGCCGACCCCCACGCGACGACGATGATCAGAATCACGATCCCGAGCATGCAGCCGGGCGACAGCTTTGATTTAGCGACGTTCGACATCCGGGCAGCTCACTTCAGTTCGATCTGGTTGACCTTGATGCCGCCGCCGTCGACGACCACGGTGGCGCTGATCGTCTTCGTGCCGTTCTCGAACTCGGCCGACCCATTGAAACTGGCGGTGGTGACGCCGTTGGCGACGCGGAAATTCGGGTTGCCGATGGTGATGTCCTTACACTTGCCCAGCGGCTTGAGATAGTCGGCCACGGGCTTGAGGTCTTCGGTTTTGATGTCCGTCATCGCCGACGCCGCGGCGAGATCGCCGTCGACCAGGTGATTGACGAAGTTCAGCGTCGGCTGCTTCGCCACCTCGGTCACCTTCTTCTCGGCGAACAGGTAAATCCCGTACCCGCCGGCAAACAACCCCACGCCACCTACGATCCACAGGATCGACAGCACGATCCCGCCGATCGCCAG
>JBBCIV010000271.1:0-4893 GCA_037189665.1 Phycisphaerae bacterium
ACCGCATCGACGATCTGCTGTAGTTGTTCGAGTTCGATGACCAGCGGTGGGAAGATCACGATCGTATCGCCCAGCGGCCGCAGGATGATGCCGCGGTCGCGGATCGCCCGGCACACCGCCGCCCCCACCCGCGCCTTCGGATCGAACGGCCGGTTCGACGCGACGTCGGCGAGCAGGTCGATGCCGATCATGTAACCCTTCTGCCGGATTTCGCCGACGTGCGGCAGTCCTTTCAGCCGCGACAACATGCCCGCGAGCGCCGGCGCGTTCGTCGCGACGCGATCGACGAGGCGGCCCTTTTGCATCCGTTCGATCGACGCGATCGCCGCAGCGCACGAGAGCGCGTTACCGGTATAGGTGTGGCCGTGGAAGAACGTCTTGCCCTCGTGCGGCTCGCCCAGGAAGGCGTCGAACACCTGCCGCGTCGCCAGCGTCGCCGCGAGGGGCAGGTACCCGCCGGTCAGGCCCTTGCCGACGCAGAGCAGATCGGGCGTGACGCCCTCGTGTTCGCACGCGAACATCTTCCCCGTCCGGCCGAAACCGGTCGCCACCTCGTCGCAGATCAGCAATACGTCAAACTGATATGATAATTCCCGCAGCCGCCTGAGGAATCCGTCGGGATGAACGATCATCCCCAGCGCTCCCATCACCAGCGGCTCGACACAGATGGCGGCGATCGAGTCGCCCTGTTTGCGGAGGATCTGCTCGATCGCCCGAATGCTTTCGTCCCCATCGCCGCGCGGCACCGGCGCGTACTGCACCGGAAACAGCATCGGCCGATAGGGCTTGTGGAACGCCGAGGTCATGCCGACCGACATCGCGCCGACGGTGTCGCCGTGATAGGCCTCGTTGAGCGCAACGAATCCGTTCTTCTTCGGCTTGCCGCGGTTCCACCAGCATTGCACCGCCAGCTTGAACGCCACCTCAGTAGCGCAAGCGCCGTCGCTGGTGTAGAAGACCTTTTCCAAGCCATCCGGCGCGAGATCGGCGAGCTTCTTCGCCAGGATCGCCGCCTGGTCGTTCGCCAACCCCAGCAGCGTTGAATGTGCGACCCTGTCAAGCTGCGCGCGGATCGCGTCGTCGATCTCCCTCACGCCGTGCCCGTGCACGTTGCACCACAGCGACGAGATGCCGTCGAGGTAGCGACGCCCGTCCGAATCGATCAGATAAACGCCCTCGCCACGCGTGATGACGAGCGGGTCGTCCGCCAGCCACAGCGACATGTGCGTGAACGGATGCCACACGTGCTGCTTATCCAGAGATTGAAGTTCGGCGGTCGTCATTTTCGGAACCGGACCTTGCTGCCGACCGCCAGATCCAGTTGGACGGCCGCGTTCTGGTTGCGGATCGCGATCTCGAGCAGCCCGCTGCTGCCGATGAGCGCCACCGGGTCGCCGATTTCCACGTCGGCGTACGTCCGGCGTACCGGGCCGATCTCGGGAATATAGGTGTCGCCGGTGACGAGTTCCGCCGGCACGTTGGTGATGAGGTTGCCGAAGCGATCGACGTGCAGCACGGCCGCTTCGTCGAGCGACGCGGCGAGCTTCACGTCCAGCAGCACGGGCTGGTCAAGCCGGCGCGTGGAGACGGCCTCGCCCTTGCCCGCCGCGATCATGCCTGCCGCCGGCGCCAGGATGTCGCGGCCGTGGAACGTATTGGTCGCCCCGCCGGTCGGCCGCCAGAGCAGTTCATGCGCGCTGACCGGACCGGCTCGAAGAGATGTCCAGGTGATCAGCCCGTTGTCCGGCGCCAGCACCACCTGGCCGTTCACCTTTGCCACCAGCAGCTTGCGATCGGTCCCCACGCCCGGATCCACCACCGCCACGTGGATCGTCCCGGCCGGGAAGGCCTGCACCGCCCGCTCCAGCGCGATCGACCCCGCCAGCACGTCCTGCGGGACGATCACGTGCGACACGTCCACCAGCGTTGCCTGCGGGCACGCCCGCAGCACCGCCCCCTTCATCTCCGCCACGTAGGCGTCGGCGAGGCCAAAGTCGCTTGTGAACGTGACGATCGGAGGGGTAGGGGGTATCGGGGACATAACGACCTTAAATGTAAGGCTCGCACCGCGTCGCTGCAAAGCTACAATGAGGGCACGTGGCCAGCGCGTGCGCGCGTATGTCAGGAGTCGTATCATGATGCCGATCGATCCTTCCACCAAGCTTGCCCAGATGGTTGACCACCAGATCGTCGCCCGCGGCGTGCGCGACGAGCGCGTGATCGAAGCGATGAAATGGCTGCCGCGCGAGCGATTCTTCCCCAAGGAAATCCAGGAGCACGCCTTCGACGACGCCGCCGCCGCGATCGGGCATGGGCAGACGATCAGCCAGCCGTACATCGTCGCGCTGATGACCGAGGCGCTCGAAATCGCCCCGGAACACAAGGTGCTGGAGATCGGCACCGGCAGCGGCTACCAGGCCGCCGTCCTGGCCAAGCTGGCGGCGGCGGTGTACACGGTCGAACGCGTCAAGACGCTGCTCGACGATGCCTTCGAACGCCTCAGCGCCCTGCACATCCGCAACGTTCACTACCACTTCGGCGACGGCTCGCTCGGCTGGGCGAAGCACGCCCCGTACGACCGCATCATCGTCACCGCCGGCGCGCCGAGCGTCTCGACCGCGATCCTCGACCAGTTGAAGGACGGCGGCATCTGCGTCGCGCCGGTCGGCACGCACGAGGATCAGGAGCTCATCAAGTTCGCGAAGCGCGGCGCGGAGATCGAGAAGGCCAAGCTCTGCGGCGTGCGCTTCGTGCCGCTGCTGGGCAAAGGCGGTTGGCCGGCGTGAGCGACGAGGCGGCGATCACCACCCTGCCCGGCGTCGGGCCGTCGCGCGCCGCCGCGCTGAAAAACCTGGGCATCCATACCCGCCGCGATTTGCTGGAGTACTTCCCGCATCGCTATCAACTGGAGGTCGCCGAACGGCCGATCGTCGAGCTGGCGCCCGACCTCATCCAGAACGCCCGCGGCGAAGTGACGGCGGTCGATTACATCGCCGCCTACCCGCGCGCCCGGTTCGAGGCCACCGTCCAGGACGACTCCGGCTCCCTCGGCCTCGTCTGGTTCAACGGCGGATACCTCCGACGGCAGATCCATCCCGGCCAGCAGCTTCGCGTCAAAGGCAAGGTGCGGTTCTTCCGCAACGTGCCGCAGATGACCAACCCGAAGTGGCAGGTCATCGACGAATCGACGCCCGCCATCGAGCAATCGACCTTCAAGCCCGTCTACCCCGCCTCCGCCAAGCTGCCCAGCGACGCCATCGCCCGCGTGGTGCAGGATCACCTCGACGAACTGGTCGCGCCCGTCGAAGAGTGGTTCGAGGACGCGCTGCTGAAGTCCCGCAACCTACCGCCGCGTCGCGAGGCGTACCGGCTCATCCACGCCCCCGCCTCGCATCGCGATGCCGCCTCGGCGCGAAGGCGATTGGTGTTCGACGAACTGATGCTGCTTCAGATCGGCCTCGGCCTGTCGCGACGCCTGCGCGACGGCCGCCTGAGCGCGCCGGTCCTCCGCATCGACAAGACGCTCGACGAGCGCATCCGCTCGCGATTCCCCTTCCAGATGACCGCCGCCCAGACCAACGCGGCCTACCAGATCGCCAAGGACCTTCAGCAACGCCAGCCCATGAACCGCCTGCTGCAAGGCGACGTCGGCAGCGGCAAGACCGTCGTCGCGCTCTACGCCATGCTGATGGCGGTGGCGAACAAGCTTCAGGCCGCGATGCTCGCGCCGACCGAGGTGCTGGCGGAGCAGCACTTCCTCACCATGTCACGCTTGCTGGAAGGATCGAGCGTGCGGATCGAACGCTACACCGGCCGATCCAAGCGAACGGGCAAGGCGGCGCTCAAGGCGCTGGCGGACGGGGAAGTTCACATCGCCGTCGGCACGCAGGCGCTGATCCAGAAGGACGTCGAGTTCGCCAACCTCGGCCTCGTCGTCATCGACGAGCAGCACAAGCTCGGCGTGCAGCAGCGGTCGATCCTCAAGAACAAGGGCTACGCCCCGCACTACCTCGTCATGACCGCCACGCCCATCCCGCGAACGCTGGCGCTGTCGTACTTCGCCGACTTCGACGTCACGACCATCGACGAGCTTCCGCCGGGCAGGCAGCCGATCACCACGAAGTACATCCGCGCCAACCAGTCGCCGGCGGCGTATGAATTCGTGCGCAAGCAGGTGCAGGCGGGCAGGCAGGCATACGTCGTCGTGCCTCAGATCGAGGAGAGCGAGATCGAAGACACCGCCAGCGTCAAAAAGAAATACGAGGAACTGGCCGCCAGGCCCCTCGTCGGCCTGCGCCTCGCCATGCTGCACGGCAGGATGCCGGCGGAGGAGCGCGACGCGATCATGCGGTCGTTCCGCGACGGCGAGCTCGACGTACTGGTGGCGACGACGGTCATCGAGGTCGGCATCGACGTGCCGAACGCGACCGTCATCGTGATCGAGAGCGCCGAGCGTTTCGGCCTCAGCCAACTCCATCAGCTGCGCGGCCGGGTGGGCCGAGGACGGCATCCGTCGCACTGCATCCTCATCTCCGACGCCGTCAACGAGGAGGCCATCGCCCGCCTCACCGCCATGACCGAGACCACCAGCGGTTTCGACATCGCCGAGCAAGACCTGAAGCTCCGCGGGCCCGGCCAGTTCTTCGGCACGCGCCAGCATGGCCTGCCCGAACTGAAGCTGGCGGACATCAGCCAGGAGCTCGAACTGCTCAAGATCGCCCGCGACGACGCCACCGCGCTGCTCGAAGCCGACCACGACCTCCGCAAGCCCGCCCACAAACACCTTCGCGCCTCGCTCATCGAACGCTTCGGCGACTCGATCCCACTGGCAAACGTGGGATAGCTTGCCCCGCTCAACGTCGCGGCTTGCCGCGGGTTTTTCCGGGTTTCACG
>JBBCIV010000272.1:0-12447 GCA_037189665.1 Phycisphaerae bacterium
GTGGTGTTGCCCCAGCAGCAGTTCGCCGAGGCGGCGTGGAACGTCGTCCGCCGTCAGACGACGATCGCGATCTCCGTCGCGGTGGAGGGGGTCCTGCTGTCGCTGATCCGGGCGCGCTCGATCGTCAAACCCCTCGCCTCCCTCACCGCCGCCGCGAATAAGCTGGCGGCGGGGAACTTTTCGGCGCGGGCGCACGTGCGGTCGTCCGACGAGGTCGGCCAGTTGGCCAGGGCGTTTAACAAGATGGTGCCGCAGCTCGAAAACCGCATCGAACTACAGAAATCGCTCGAGATCGCCCAACGCGTGCAGCAAAGCCTGCTCCCGCAGGAGCCGCCGACGCTCTACCGGCTCGACATCGCCAGCCGCAGCCGGTACTGCGATACCACCGGCGGCGATTACTTCGACTTCGCCGAGGCGATCGACCTGCCGCGCGATCAACAGTTGATCGCGGTCGGCGACGTCACCGGCCACGGGCTCGGAGCGGCGCTGGTCATGTGCACCGCCCGCGCCAGCCTCCACACCGCCGCAGCGGAAGGCGGGTCGATGGGGCAACTTCTCTCGCGCGTCAACCACTGCCTCTGCGAGAGCACCGTCGACGACATGTTCATGACCATGACGATCATGCACGTCGACCCCGACCGGGGCGAGCTTCGCTACGCCTGCGCCGCGCACGAGCCGATCATCCTCTGCGACCCGGACACGCGCAAGATCACCGAGCTGACCGAAGGCTCGCTGCCGCTGGGCGCGTTGCCCGGAAAGCAATACGAGGAACACGTCGCCCGCGGGCTGAAGGCCGGCACGTTGCTGTTCCTCGGCACCGACGGCATCTGGGAGGCGGTCAACGAACGCGACGAGCCGTTCACCCGTGCCCGGCTGATCGACGTCATCCGCAAGAACGCCCGCCTGCCCGTCGCCGAGATCGGCGCTGCGGTCGAGCGGGAACTCGAGGTGTTCCTGCACGGCCGATCGATTCAGGATGACATCACGTACGTCATCGTGAAGGTGCGTGAAAAGTAGGTACACTGGCCGACCTATGTCACTCAGCGAATTCCGCTTCTTTTCACACACCCTCGGCAAACAAGTCAGTTCCTTCGTCATCCTGCCGGACGTCGGCACGCCGCCGTTCGCGACGTTCTACCTGCTGCACGGGCTAAGCGATGACTATTCGATCTGGCTGCGTCGGACGCGAATCGAGCAGTACGCCGCCAGGTATCCCCTGGCAATCGTGATGCCCGACGGCTTCCGCGGCGCCTACACCAACGCCGACAACGGCCCGCAATGCGCGACCTACATGACCGCAGACCTCATCGGCGCGATCGAGCGGAACTTCAACGTCAAGCCGACGCGCGACGCCCGCTGCATCGGCGGACTGTCGATGGGCGGCTACGGCTCGCTGCGGTTGTCGCTGGGATATCCGGAATTGTTCTCCAGCGTCACGTCGCACAGCGGCGCGCTGATGTGGGGATCGCTTCCGCCGGTGCGCACGAAGCCGACCGTCGCCAGCGAGTTCGAGCTGATCTTCGGCGCCGATCCCAAGGGCACCGAGCACGACCTGCAGTTCCTGGCGGCCCGGTGCAAGAAGCAGAAAACGCTGCCGAAGCTCCGCATCGACTGCGGCACGGAAGACTTCCTGCTGAACCAGAACCGGACGTTCATCGAGTCGTTGAAGTCGATGAAAATCCCGCATCAGTACGCCGAGTACCCAGGGGCGCACAACTGGGACTATTGGGACGTCCACATCCAGGAAGCGCTGGCGTTCCACGCCAGAAACCTGAAGTTGAAGGTCAACAAGTAAAGCGGCGAACCGAATGCTGTAGTGGCGACGCCTGCGTCGCAGCTACAACAAAAAGCGCGTCGCTGTAGCTGCCGGGCAATCGTCGGACGCGGCCGATCACTCGTCGATGAAGAGCTTGAAGTACGGGTTGTTGTCCGGCGTGACGGGGTGGACCTTCACGCTCTTCATCTCCGGCGGATTGATCGGGCGGTCGCGCGGGCCGACTTCGTGGGCGGCGATCTTGTCGATCACGTCATCCCCGCCGATCACGCGGCCGAAGACGGTGTACTTCTTGTCCAGGGCGCGCGTGCGCTCGTAGTTCAGGCAGATGAAGAACTGGCTGCTGGCGGAGTTGGCGAAGTCGGAACGCGGCATCATGCCCTGCTGCTCGATCTGGTCGCCCTGGCGGGCCATCGACAGGACGCCCTTCTTGTGCTGGCGGTCGTTGAACTCGGCGTCGATCATGTATCCCGGCCCGCCCGATCCGCCCCGCTTCGCATCGCGGCCGACGGGGTCGCCGCCCTGGATGACGAAGTCCTTCACGATGCGGTGGAAGATCTGCCCGTCGTAGTACCCCTCTTCCGAAAGGCGGAGGAAGTTCTCGACGGTGTTCGGCGCCACGTCGTAGTAGAACGCCATCGTCATCGTTCCATCGCTGGTTTCCATCGTCACGTACCGCAGCGGTTCGACGCGCACCACCAGCGGGCCGGGCGCGGCGCCGACGCGCTTGTCGGTGCGTACCTGCACCACGAGCGGCGTGCCGACGAACTCGGGAAGCTCTTTGTCCTTCGGCACGGCGTAGAGGATGTACGTCCCGGTCTGCATCGCGGGAAAGAGCTGCTTCAGGTCGACCTGGCGCGGCGCGTCGACGTTCCTATCCGCCTGCGAGTCGTACTCGCGGCCGCGAAACTCGACGAGTTCCAGCTTGACGGGGGCGGTGTTCCGCACGTCGATCAGCACGGGCTGATCCGGCTGGAACCACAGCTTGGTCGGAAACAGCACCGAAAACAGAAACAGCGTGGACGTGATCAGATCGGTCATTTGCGTTCGTTCTCCAGTCAAACCGTGCCGTGTGGCCCCGGCGGGCCCCGGCCGGCGTTTCTACCTTGTAATACTCAGCCCGCGGCTGACCGTTGGCAGGCATGCGTTATCGGTACAGGCCTGGTAGGTCAGTCGCAACGGGATGGTCGTGCCCGGCTGCGGCGCCGATTTCAGGGTAATGAGAATGCGAATGCGGCCTTCCAGCACGCTCTGCTCTTCGTCGGCATACGCATATTTCTTCGACACCGGCGGCGGGACGGCGATGTGCTCGATGACGTCCATCGGCGATTCCAGCCCCGTTTCGGCGGACAGGTGATACCCGTCGGCGACGGTCAACTCCACCATGATCTGCCGGTCGCCCTTCCAGCCGGACTGGATCTCCACCACTCGCACCGCCTGGGCCTGCGGCATCTCAAGCGTCACCCTGCCATCGCCGCTGGGCTCGACGCGAAGGTCGCCGCGGTTCTGGATGAACTGCAGCGCCGCGAGCACCTGCGTGTTCATCGCCTCGCCGTGATGGTTGGATTGCACCGCGTAGACGCCCAGCGCCTTGGCGGCCGACTCAATGAGGCCCAGCGAATCGCACGCCATCGCCGCCACCGCGTTGCCGGCGGGAAGCGGGGTGTCCTGGCCTACCTTCTGGCGGACGATCAGGTCGTTCGCGGTGGCGTCGGTGAAATAGAATCCGCCGCGCTGCGGGTCTTCGAACCGCTTGATCATCTCCGCCGCCACGCGGTTGGCCTCTTCGAGGCACCACGAATCCTTCGTGAAGCGGTGCAACTCGATCAGCGCCTGCGCCATGTAGGCGTAGTCGTCCAGCGTGCCGGCGTGCTTCGTCACGCCCTCGCGGCTGGTGCGCCAGAGTCCGCCGTCGGGCTTCGCGTGCCGCGAGAGCAGGAAGTTCAACGCCGTGCGCGAGGCCTCGAGATACCGCACGTCGCCGAACAGGTCGCCGGCGTGGGCGAGGGCGCGGATCATCAGCGCGTTCCAGCTCGTGATGACCTTCGTGTCCAGCAGCGGCTTCTTCCGCGTGAGCCGCTTGAGGTACAGCTTCTCGCGCATCTCGACGATGTCCGGATCGCTTTCGTGCGCCGGGCCGGCGGGCAGGTAGAGGACGTTCTTGTCGGGGGTGCCGGCGCCGTGATGCGGATCAGCGAAATTCGGCCCGCGATCCAGCCCGTAGACCGCCGCAAAGCGCGCCGCCTCGCGCGGCGTCAACACCTCCTCCAGTTCCGCCATCGTCCAGAGGTAATTCAGGCCTTCCTGCGCGTCGACCTCGGCGTCAAAAGCGGTGTAGAACGCGCCGTCGGGCGACGTCATCTCGCGCAGCGTGAAATCGAAAATCCCGCGTGCCACGCTTTCGTACCGCGGCTCTTCGAACACGCGCGACGCCTCGGCGTAGATCCAGCCGAGCATCGCGTTGTCGTAGAGCATGATCTCGAAATGCGGCACGATCCATTCCGCGTCGGTCGAATACCGATGAAACCCGCCGCCAAGGTGATCGCGGATGCCGCCGTTGGCCATGGCGTCCAGCGTGTGGCGAAGCGGCTTTTCGACCTCGCTGGCGTCATTGCCGACGGCGCGCTGGTAGTTGATCCAGTGCAGCAGCAGTTCGAGCAGGGTTTGGCGGGGGAACTTCGGGGCGCGCCCGAACCCGCCGTGCTTCGGCTCGTAATCGTAGATCGAGCGGCCGATGATGCCCTCGAGCCAGCCGCTGGTGAGGGTGAAGATCTCGTCGGGCTCGGTCGGCTCCGCCAATTCCTGCAGCACGCCGGTGAGCTTGCCGGCGGTCTCCTCGATGTCCTTGCGACGGGTGTCGAAGACGTCGGCCAGGTCGCGCAGGATGCTCGGCAAGCCCGGCCTGCCCTGCACGTCCGCCGGCGGAAAATACGTCCCGCCGAAGAACGGCCGCAGGTCGGGCAACAGCCACACGCTCAGCGGCCAGCCGCCCTGGCGGGTCATCACCTGCACCGTCGTCATGTAAAGCATGTCGACGTCGGGACGCTCTTCCCGGTCCACCTTGATGCAGATGAAATGCTCGTTCATCAACGCCGCGATGTCCGGGTTCTCGAACGACTGGCGCTCCATCACGTGACACCAATAGCACGTGCTGTACCCGATCGACAGGAAGATCGGCTTGTCCTGCTTGCGCGCGGCCTCGAACGCCTCCTCGCCCCACGGATACCAGTCCACGGGATTGTGCTGGTGCTGCAGCAGGTAAGGCGACGTCTCGTTGGCGAGGCGGTTGGTGTTCATACCGTTCATCATAGGGGCTTCGACGGGCATTTCACTTCGTAGTCGCGTTATGAAATGGGCCCGCGCTCACCCATGCACTTCCACGATCCCACCATGATTCCGGCCGTTAATGTGGGCGACCAGTTCTTCGGCGTGCTTGCGGTCGCGCGCGATCAGCACGAACTCATGCTTGCCCTGCTTGCCGTTCCACACCGTCCACTTCCCGCCGTGCCCGATCGCCACGCGCACCTTGCCGACATTCTGTGGAATCTTGATTTGCGCCATAACAGCTACCTCGCGTTCCCCATCCTACGCCTGCACACGTTCTGCCGTCACGCGCCCTCGACGAGCCTGAGCGGATTAACATGCGTCAATTCCCACACCTTGTCTTCGCCGACGATCTCGATCGCCCGCTCCAGCCCGCGCAGGCGGACGGGCAGCGTTTCGATGCGGTGCAGATCGCTGCCGAGCATGAAATACCGATCCTCGCGAAGCCACTGCTCCGCCAGTTCCGTCCGCCGGCCGCGATGGGGGTCGCCGAGGCATTCGAGGTTGCACTGGATCATCAGCCCCGCCTGCAGAAACTCGATCACCTTGTCCGGATCGTTCTGGATCGCATCGATCCGCTCCGGGTGTGCCAGGATCGGCTGGATGCCGGCGGCGCGAATGTGCCGAAGGCAGCCCTCAAAATAAGACGGCAGCCGCTCGGTCCAGAAATCGAAGATCGCGTACTTCCGGGCGTTGTTGTACGTCACGAGCAGGTCGGGGTCGGTCTCGCAGAACGTATTGGAGATGTGCATCTCCCCGCCGGGCAACAGCTTGAGCGGCACGCCGGCCTTGTCGAGTTCGGCCTGAAGCCGGGCGACGCGCGGCGCGATGCTGGCGACCGAGTTATCCAGGTTCGGCCAGATGTGCGGCGTGCAAAAGCTGTGCGTGTACCCCGCCTCCACCATCTTGCTGGCGCAGGCGATCGATTCAGCGACGTCCCGGCAACCGTCGTCGATGCCGGGAAGCAAATGAGAATGAACGTCGATACGGCCGATCATTCGGACAGTTTGGATCGTAAGGGGAGCGTTGTCGAGCGCTCGGAGCGCAATTCTCGCCGTCACGCCGCCCCGCCGCGCAGCTCGCCGGGACGACGGCGAAGGTGTTGCCGGCACCAGCGGTTGAAGTGCGCCGAATCGACGAACCCCAGTTCCGCCGCCACCGCTTTGATCACCGCCTCGCCCGACAGCAGCCGCCTGCGCACCTCGCGTTCCAGCAGCGTGTTGCGCCAGGCGTGCAGCGTCGTGCCGAGATGCTGCCGCGCCAGCCGGTCGATCTGCTCGCGGCCGACGCCCGCCTGGCCGCGCCATCGCTCGTACGGCAGCGGACCGATCGTCGGAGACGCCGCCAACTCCGCCAGGATCGGCGCGAGCCGCGCATCCACCGTCCCCGGCCCCTTCACGATCGCCGATCGCGACTCGGCCAGCTCGCACAGCTCCGCCAGGAACGCGTGAAACGCCCCGAGGAATCGATACCACTGCGCCGCGGTGTACGTCCGCTCGCGAAACGCGCGCGACGCGTCCGACGATTCGTGCAGCGCCTTCACTGCCCGGCGCGCCAGCCGGCACAACAATCGGTCCTCCGACACGCGCCCGGAGATCGGCCCGTGCAGTTGCAACACCGGCTCGCCGAACGGCCAGTTCCACAGGAAGCTGAGCGACACCAGTTCCGCCGCGTCGTCCAACTCGTGATAGCGGTCGGTCATCGGCGGGATGAGCAGCCACTCCCCCGTCCCATAACGAAGGCGACGGCCTTCCATTTCCAGCGTCGCCGCCCCCCGCTTCAGCCACCAGAACGTGTAAAACGGGTGCCGAACCCGCAATCGACGCATCTGCGGCAACGGCGGGCCCTCGTAGGCCACCGCGGGGCTCGTCCCGATCGTGCCGAGCGAATCCATCGTAAAGCCTGGGGAGGTCTCCATGACGAAAATATACAACGGGACGGCAAGGGCATCCAATACGTCCCCATTGTGTCCGAGGCCCCCTTTTCGGCACGATGGTTGCCATGAGACCATCACCGCACGCGTGGGACGTTGAATCGCTGGCCCCGACGGACGTCGTCGTCGTCGGATCGGGCACTGCCGCGGTCGCCGCGGCGCTGGAATGCCGGGCGAAAGGGCTGACCGTCCGCGTGCTGAGCGACCTCACGCACCTGTCGTCCGAGGCCGCCGGCAAGCTCGATTTGTCGCCGGTGGAACTCGACCGATCCGACCCGCTGGTAAGCGAGATCTACCCCGCCGGCACGACGCCCTTCCCCGGCGCGATGAAGCGCGCGGCGGAGCAAGCGCTGCTCCGCGCGGGCGTGCCGTATCTGTACAGCGTGCGGCCCGTTGCGGTGCTCGCCGACGAATCCGGCGCGGTCTCCGGCCTGCTCGTCGCGGCGCGAACGGCGGTGTTCGCGGTGCGGTGTGGGACGGTGATCGACGCCTCCGCGTTCGGCGTCGTCGCGGCGCTGGCGGGCGCGAAAGCGCAACAGACCCGCGCGCAGCCGTCGTCGCGATGCTGGACCGTCCTCTCTGCCGGCGAGCCTGACTGGATCGCCGGCAAGCGGCGCGGGCAGCCAATCACGCTGCCGAAAGACAAGGAAACGCGCACGCTCGATTTCTGGCACCTCGAAGTGCCGCAAAGCGTCGAATCGTCGGGCCCGGCGTTCGGGCATCTGCTTCGCGCGTCGCTCGTCGATCCTCGCCTCCGCCTGGCCGCCGGCACGTTTCCACAGTACGCGACGAACGTCTTCTCCGCCGATGCGCTCACGCCCGATCTCGATGCCGTCGCCGACGGCGCGATCGCGGTCAAGCCGGGCCTGCTGCTGGCGAGCCCCGCGCTTCCGCTGACGCCGGATGGCGTCCTGCGCGCCGACCGCGCCGACGCCCAGGCCGCGCTCGGCCGGCGCGTTGCGAGGCTGGTGAAGCGACGCACACCGGGCGCGTCGCTTCACTGCCTCCAGGGCAACGATGATCAGGCACACGACGACCGCGTCGACGCCGTCTTCGCCCGCCAGAGCGCCGGCCGGGTGCGGGTGGAGATCCCGTCGCTTCCTTCGCTGGGCAACTACGACGTCGTCGTCGCCGGCGGCGGGACGGGCGGGGCGCCGGCGGGCATCGGCGCGGCGCGATCGGGCGCGCGAACGCTCGTGCTCGAATCGCAATCCGGCCTCGGCGGCGTGGGCACGCTGGGGCTGATCGCGTCGTACTGGTTCGGCAACCGCGTCGGCTTCACCGAAGAGCTCGATAAGCTCGTCGACGTCACCGACAACCTCCGCGAAAACAAATCCCGTTGGAACCCCGAACTGAAGATGTCGCTCTACCACCGCCTTCTCCGCGACGCCGGCGGCGAGGCGTGGGTGCAGTCGTTCCCGTTCGGCGTGCGCATGAAAGGCGACCGCGTCGCGGCGCTCCTGGTCTCGACCCCGCAGGGCGCGGGCGTGATCGACGCCGGCTGCGTGGTGGACGGCACCGGCAACGCCGACGTCTCCGCCGCCGCGGGCTCGCCCTGCCGGTGGATCGGCGCCGACAGCGTCGCGGTGCAGGGCACGGGCCTCTCGCCGCTCAACCCCGCGCACGACTACCGCAACTCCGACCACACCTTCATCGACGACGCCGACCCCGAGGGCGTCACGCACGCCCACACCAACGCCCGCGCCAAGTTCCCCGGCGACTTCGACACCTCGCCGCTGGTCGACTCGCGCGAGCGCCGGCAGATCGTGGGCGACGTCGAGCTGTCGCCGCTGGACATCCTCGCCGCCCGCACGTTCCCCGACACGCTGGTGACGGCGGCGAGCAACTTCGACACGCACGGGTTCACCGTCCACCCGGTCTTCTTCGTCCTCCCGCCGGATAAGAAGGCGCTGCAGGCACACGTGCCGTTCCGCGCGATGCTGCCGCGCGGGCTCGACGGCGTGATCGTCACCGGATTGGGCGCCAGCGCCCACCGCGACGCGCTGCCGGTCATCCGCATGCAGGCCGACGTGCAGAACCAGGGCTTCGCCGCCGGCATGGTGGCGGCGGAGTCGGCGAGGTTGGGGGCGCCATTGCGGTCGCTGGACGTGCGGTCGCTGCAGGGGCGGCTGATCGACCTCGGCATCCTCGCCGCCGATGTCGCGTCGCACGAGGATTCGTTCCCCCTGCCGGCGGACGTGGTGCGGGCGGCGGTGGACGCGGGCGCGGTGGACTTCAAGAACGCCGCCATCCTCTTCGCCCACTTCGACGAAGCCCGTCCGAAGTTGATCGAAAAGCTCAAGAGCGACGACCGCACCCGCGCCGAAGAGGCGGCCCTCATCCTCGGACTCATGGGCGACGGCGCGGGCCTGCCCGTGCTGCTCGACCAGCTTTCCCGGCAGGAATGGGACGCCGGCTGGGATTACCGCGGCATGGGCCAGTTCGGCATGAGTTCCAGCCGGCTGGACGCGGTCATCCTCGCGATCGGGCGAATCGGCGATGGCAGGGCGGCGCCGGCGGTGGAAAAGAAGATTCGAGAGCTGGCATCGGCGCGGACGTTCTCGCACTGCCGCTGCGCCGCGATCGCGGCGGCGTGTTTGAAGGATCGGTCGCTGTCAGCCGCGCTTCGCGACGTGCTGCAAACCCCCGGCATCACCGGCCACGCGCACCTGCAAACCGCCCGCGTGGTCGAACAGGCCAACGACGACATCGTCGAAACCCAGTCCCGCAACGACTCGCTCCGCGAGATCTACCTCGCGCGCGGCCTGTATCTCTGCGGCGACATCGACGGCCTGGGCGAATCGATCCTCCGCACGTACGCCCAGGACCTTCGCGGCCAGTTCGCCCGCCACGCCCGCGCCGTCCTCGCCGAGCCCCGCGACGCCGCCCAACCGCAGAACTGGGCGTAAGGCCATCCCAACGCGACCCGTTGATGAACCCGGATTTGCTTGACACCGCAAATTGATGTTAGGATAATGATCGGATCGCCGCCCGGTCGGCCGACGTTTCGGTCTTGACCGGGTGAGGTCGTTTCTACTATGTTTGTTCGCCTCATGACTGACGTACTCAGCCAATTCCTTCCCGTTACGGTGGTCGTACGACCGGCCGGCGGGATGGCGTTCGTGAACTTCGGACGCTGACCGTCGGCCCTGCCCCTCTCGCCCGGCCCGCACCACCCCCGCGGTTGGCCGGCGACTTCCCCTCGATCACGGAATCACGATTTTCGTTGTCGATCCTAACCCCTAACAGTAGATTTGAACGACGTTTAACAGCCCGGATTACGATCAGCATTCGAAACGCGAACAAACGAACCCAAACCCACGGGTTTCCCGTCCTCGTTCGCGAATTGAACAAACGAAGCCAAACTCACGGCTTCGGACGCTGAAACGAAAATCTGCCAAACGAACCCAATTTGGTTGTTAGTCGTTTAAAAATCACAGTTTACGGAAGGCACGGTTCTCCCCACCTTCCGCGCACGGCCGGCGGGACGAACCCCGCACGACAGAGGAAACGAACAAGCGAACCCAATCGCGGATCCGAGAAGACCATGACGCTCATCAACGAACCTATCCCCAGCAAAAAATCGACGAACGAAGCCAAACCCCGTTTCAAGGGCAAGACCGGCGCCAAGATCCTGCACGAAATGCTGATCGGCCCGCACAAGGTCGAGGTGATGTTCGGCTACCCCGGCGGCGCGATCCTGCCGGTGTTCGACGAGCTGTATCGCACGCCGGCCAAGTTCATCCTCAACCGTCACGAGCAGGCGTCCGGCCACTGTGCCGACGGGTATGCCCGCGTCACCGGCAAGCCCGGCGTCGCGCTGGTGACCTCCGGCCCGGCGGCGACCAACATGATCACCCCCATCGCCACCGCCCAGATGGACTCCATCCCCATGATCGTCATCTCCGGGCAGGTCGCGACCAAGGTGATCGGCAACGACGCCTTCCAGGAGGCCGACGTCACCGGCATCAGCCGTCCGTGCACCAAGTGGAATTACCTGGTCAAGGACATCCGCGAACTGCCCCGCATCATCAATGAAGCCTTCATCGTCGCCACCAGCGGCCGGCCGGGCCCGGTGCTCATCGACCTGCCCAAGGACGTGTCCGCGGGCATCTGCCCCGAAGAGGTGGACGACGCCCCGCGCCCGCACATCAGCAAGCGCCAGAACGCCAGCCTCACCGGCGGCAGCAACAAGCAGATCCACGAGGCGGCGGAACTGATCAACCGCGCCCGCAAGCCCGTCCTCTACGTCGGCGGCGGCGCGATCATCTCGGGCGCGTGGAAGGAAGTCCGCGAGCTGTCGGAAAAGGGCAACATCCCCTGCACCACCACCCTGCTGGGCATGGGCGCGTTCGACGAGATGAACAACAAGACGCTCCACATGCTGGGCATGCACGGCTCGGCCTACGCCAACTACGCCGTGCAGGAATGCGACTGCCTGATCGCGGTGGGCGCCCGGTTCGACGACCGCGTGACCGGCAACCTCGCGACCTTCGCGCCGCACGCCAAGATCATCCACATCGACATCGACCCGTCGTCGATCAGCAAGACCGTGGACGTGGACGTGCCGGTCGTCGGCGACGCGCGGCTGAGCCTCCAGGCGATGCTCCCGCTGATCGAGAAGCGCGAGCGGCCGGGCTGGTTCGAGCAGATCCAGGACTGGAAGACCAAGTTCCCGTTCAAGTACTTCGACGACAGCGTCCACAGCAAGCCGCAGTACGTCATCGAGGAAATCAACCGCCAGACCAAGAGCGACGCGATCATCACCACCGGCGTCGGCCAGCACCAGATGTGGGCGGCGCAGTTCTACCGCTGGCGCTACCCGCGCCAGTTCATCACGTCCGGCGGCCTCGGCACGATGGGCTTCGGCCTGCCCGCGGCGATGGGCGCGGCGCTCGGCGCCCCCGGCAAGACCGTCATCGACATCGATGGCGACGGCTCGTACCTCATGACCTGCTACGAGCTGGCGACCATCGCCGAGTACAACATCAACGTGAAGGCGGTCATCCTCAACAACGACTTCCAGGGCATGATCAAGCAGTGGCAGGACCTGTTCTACGACAAGCGCTACAGCCAGTCGAAGATGAAGAACCCGAACTTCGCCGCGATGGCGGAGGCGTTCGGCGTGAAGGGCATCCGCTGCGACAACAAGAAGGACGTGCCGAAGGTGGTCGACCAGATGCTGAGCCACGATGGCCCGGTCGTGGTCGACTTCTACGTCGAGCCGAACGAGCACGTGTACCCGATGGTGCCCGCGGGCAAGGGCCTGCACGAGCTGACGCTCGGCGTCGTCGCCAACGCCGGCGGCACCACCGCCGGCCAGGAATGCTTCGGCCACGACGCCGGCAGCCTGGCGTAAGCACGGATCATCCCAGCCCCCGTTTAGCATCGCGGCTTGCCGCGGGTTTACTGCTGA
>JBBCIV010000273.1:0-11458 GCA_037189665.1 Phycisphaerae bacterium
CCATGCCGCGCTCCGCTTCGCGTCGCGGCTAACGGGCGCGTTCATATATCGCGATCGCGTCGTCGGTCTTCGCGTCGGTGGCGGGGTCGAACTTCTGGCGCGAGGGGTTGGCGAGGAACCACTTCACGCACCGCTCGATCGTCTCGCGCAGGCTGACCGTACAGCGGAAGTCGGGCACGAATGCTTTGATCTTCGAGTTGTCGAACGCCACGCTCGCGGCCTTGTCGCCCAGCAGCGTTCCTTCGAGGCCGGGGTCGAAGCGGATCAGCCAGTCGCTGGCGATGTGCGCCAGCCGCGGCCGTTTGCCGAGCGCTTCGCCGAGGGTGAGGTAGACCTGGTCCCAGTTGCTGACCTCGTCGGTGGTGATGTGAAACGCCTCGCCGATCGCGCGGGCGTTGCCCATCAGTCCGACGAAGCCCCTGGCGAAGTCGGTGTTGTGCGTGATGACCCACAGGCTCGTCCCGTCGCCGGGGACGATCAGCGGCTTGTCGTTGAGGATGCGATGGGCGACGGTCCACGGGTTGGTCCAGTACCACAGCACGTGCGGCAGCATGCCGTCGCCGATCGTGAGGGAAGGGCGAACGATCGTGACGGGAAAGCGTTCGTCGGCGTGGGCCTGCATCAGGCGCTGTTCGCAGGCGATTTTGTCGCGGCTGTACTTCCAGAACGGGTTTTCCAGCGGTGTGGACTCGGTGATGAGGTAGTTGCGGACGGGTTTCTGATAAGCCGACGCGCTGGAGACGAACAGATACTGCCCGCATCGCCCGCGAAAGAGGGAAAGGTCGTTCTCGATGTCGGCCGGGTTGAAGGCGACGAAGTTGGCGACGACGTCGAAGGAATGATCCGCCAGCGCGCGTTTCGTCTGATCAGGGTTGCGGATGTCGGCCTGGATCGTCTTCACGCCCGCCGGCAGGGCGAGATCGCGTTGGCCGCGGTTCAGCAGGTAGAGGTCGATCCCTCGCTCCGCCGCCAGTGCGGTGCACGCCTGGCTGATGAGCCCGGTTCCGCCGATGAATAATGCCTTCACGCGTTCTCCTTTTCGATTGGTTGAAAGGTTATACCGCCACCAAACGAAAAAGGCTGAAGGACAACCGCGTTCGTCCTTCAGCCTTCGTCGTTCTTTGCGGTCAGTTGCCGATTACGACTCGAGGTTCAGCCACTTCACTTCGTCCGGCGTGAGCTCGACCGTCAGGCCGGGCAGGCTGGTGCGGGTTTCGCTGAGCAGGCGCGGGCCGATGAGGGCGATCGTCGGGAACGGCTGGCTGAGCACGTAGGCCAGCGCGATGTTGATCGGACTGACGTTGTGCTTCTTCGCCAGTTCTTTGGCGCGTTCGAGCCGCTTGAAGTTGTCCTCGCTGTACCAGCAGCGGGCGAGTTCGGCGTCATCCAGTTTATCCGGCGCCGCTCGGCCGGGCAGGAAGAAGCCGCGGGCCTGGCTCGACCAGCTGAGCAGCGCCGTCTGCGTCCTCGTAAACCACGCCCGGCTTTCCGGATCGCTCGCCGCCACGCAGCCGCCCCAGATGGGGTCGATCATGCGGGCGAGGCTGAAGTTGTTGCTCACCACGCCGAAGCCCTGAAGCCCCTTCTTCTTCGCGTATTCGTTGGCCTCATCGACGCGCTTCAGCGTCCAGTTGCTGCCGCCGAACACCTTGATCCGGCCGGCCTTCACGTGCTCGTTCATCACGTCGATGAACTCGCCCGCCGGGACGTCGGTGTTGTCGCGGTGCATCATGTAGATGTCGGTGTAGTTCGACTGGATGCGCTCCAGGCTCTCCTTCAACTGCCGCGTCAGCGAGATCGGGTCGGCCATGGGGGTGTGGCAGCCCTTGACGATCGTCACGCACTGGTCGCGAACGCCGCGAAGCTTCATCCATTGCCCCAACAGGCGTTCCATGAGCCCGCCGCCGTAGATGTAGGCGGTGTCGAAGGCGTTGCCGCCTTTTTCGAAGAAGTCGTCGTTCATGATCGCCATGTGCGACAGGTTTTGCTGGTTGTCGCAGCCCATGACCAGTCGCGACATCTTTTTGCCGATCCCCGGAATCTCGACGTACTTCATCGAGTTCGGCTTTACCGCCAGCTTTTCGCCCGAGACGGTGACGGCCGGATACTTCTTGTCGGTCTCGATCGAGTAGGTCACGCCGGCGACGGCGCGCCAGCGGTCGAGCGTCCACGCCTGCGACAGCGAGTCCGCCCACGTCATGCCGGGCGGGGCGACTTCGGTCTTGCCCGACAGGATGGCGTCGCCGAGCGCGTCGATCTCGAGCGTGAACGTGTTGTACTCGCTCGGGATGACGATCTCCTCGGCGTTGCCGCCTTTCTTCACGACGATTTTGCCGGTGTTGGGCTTGTTGCGGTCGCATACCCACGGGTCGGGGATGAAAATGCTGCCCTCGGTGCCGAAGATGCGGACGACGTTCTCGCTGTTCAGCCCGACGCCGGTGGTCACCTGCGCCAGGATGCCGGAGGGAAACTTCAGCACGCCGATCGCCGACTCGTCCACGCCGGTCGGCGCCAGCTTACCGGCGCCGGCGACGTGGTTCGGGGTATCGAAGTCCTTGCCGACCGCGGCGCCTGCGACCAATCGCGCCGCGGCGACCGCGTAGCTGCCGACGTCCATGATCCCGCCGCCGGCGAGGTCGTTGTTCCAGAGACGCGAGTCGGGATTGAAGCCGCTCTTGAAGCTGAAGGTCGCCTGGATCAGTTGAACGTCGCCGATCGCCTTGTTCTTCAGCAGTTCGACCAGCTTGGCGGTCTGCGGATGGCAGCGCCACTGGAACGCCTCCATCAGCGCCTTGCCCGACAGCTCGGCCGCTTCGACCATCGCCATTGCCTGGGCCTGGGTGAGCGCGAACGGCTTCTCGCACATCACGTGTTTGCCGGCGCGGAGGGCCTTGATCGTCCATTCGGCGTGAAGCGGGTGCGGGGTGGAGACGTAGATCGCGTCCACCTCCTTGTCCGCAAGCAGCGCGTCGTACGACCCGTGGGCGCGCGGCGCGTCGTGCTCGGCGGCGAACTTCTTCGCCTGCTCCTCCGTCCGCGACCCGACGGCGGCGAGCACGCCGGTGCGGCTGGTCTTCAGGTTGTTCGCAAAACACTTGGCGATCGCGCCCGTTCCCAACAATCCCCAACGAACTTTGTTCTGACTCATGGCGGTGGTTCCTGTCTTTTCTGGTTAAAATCCACGTATACGCTAATTCCGCGTTTTGGGCCTGCCATTGCACATTTGGTTCATGACATGTTAAATCTGGTCATCCGTGACGCACGACACGTCCTATCCGCCGCTCCCGGCGAGGCTGCTCCGGCAGGACTCGCAATACCGCACGACGCCGGCAGTCTCGCTCGGGGCGGGGCTCATCCAGAAGCCCACCAAGCGCGGCGACTACGTCGATCGGATCATCGAGCGGTACGTCATGGTCTACGTGCTGCGCGGGACGGGCACGTACATCGATCCTGCCGGCAGGGAACATCGCGTTCGAGCCGGCGATGCGATCCAGATGTTCGCCGGACAGCCGCACGGCGTGGTGCAGGACCCAGACGGGCAATGGGCAGAGGCGTTCCTCATCTCCGACCGGAATGTGGAGCACGCACTGATCAGCCTTCGCGCCATCGACCCCACCCGGCCGATCCTGCATCCCGGGGTGGATTTATCGCTCGCCGACGCGTTCGAGCGCCTGTTGACCGACCTCGCCAGCTTTCCCGACGATCGGTTGACGCTGTTGGCGGCGCGGGTCCACGACATCCTCGCCACCGCCCACGTACACGACCAGCGGCGACAGGACCGCTCGCCCCACGCCGCGATGGTGGAGGAGGCGTGCCGCCTGATCAGCCGGCAGGCGCATCGCAAGTCGGACATCGACGAACTGCTCGCCCGGCACGCGTTGAGCTACGAGCGATTTCGCAAGATTTTCCGCGATCTTACCGGCCAGAGTCCCAACGACTACCGCATTCGCCGACGCATCGACACCGCGCGATCGTTGCTCGTCCAGCAGCGAATGAGCATCAAGCAGGTTGCTTACGTTCTCGGATATCCCGACCCCTTTACCTTCAGCCGCCAGTTCAAGCAGCTCGTCGGCGTCTCGCCCAAGCAATTCGCCCGCGCGGGAGCGTGAGGGAAAAACGGATGATGAATTGGGAATGCTGAATGATGAATAGTGAAGAACGTCGGCCCATCCACCCCCGACCCCAAATTTTTTCGGAACCATTTCCCCCTCTGCGCGTCCAACCAACATCCAACCTGGGAGGAACCGATGCGCAAGCTGCCGTGTCTGATTGTCGCAACGTTGATCGTCTCGCCGTTGATCGCGGACGAAGCGCCGCCTCCGCCTGAGCCGCCTGCCACCCGGCCGACCACCAAGCCGGTCGATCCCAAGCCCTTGTCCGACAAGGTGAAGCTTGGCCTCGCGTGGATCGCGAAAACGCAGCTCGGCGACGGCGGATGGGGGCAGGGGGACGAGTCGCAGCACATGGGCGTCAACCACCAGCTGGCGGCCACCAGCAACGTCGCCGATACGTGCATGGCCATCCAGGCGCTGATGCGGTCGGGCAGCACGCCGGCGGAAGGGGAGTTCGAGGAGCCGATCCTCAAGGGCATCGAGTTCGTGTGCACCAAGATCGACGCCGCCGACAACGATTCGCTGTTCATCACTGACGTACGCGGCACGCGCGTGCAGAACAAGATCGGCCAGTACGTCGATACGTTCCTCGCGGCGCAGGTGCTCAGCGACGTCAAAGGCCGGATGCCCACCGAGCAGGCCAACGCCCGCGTCGCGGCGATGCTGGCGAAGACGGTTCGCAAGATCGAGAAAAACCAGCAGCAGGACGGCGGGTTCGCACAGGGCGGCTGGGCGCCGGCGCTCGGCGACGGGCTGGCTGCCAAGGCGATGAACCAGATGGCCGTCCGCGGCGACGGCGTCAGCGAGGACGCGCTCCGCAGGCTCGACGACAAGGCCAAGCGCGACTACGACGAGAAGGGCAACCAGGTCTCCGCCGAAGGGTCGGCGTCGGTCGAGCTGTACGCCCGGTCGTCCAACAGCAGCAACTTCGCCAACGCCGAGTTCCGCTACGAACAGAAGCAGGAAGAACTTCAGGCGATCGTGAACAACCCCGCCACCCAACCCGGCGCCCGCGCCGCCGCCCAGCAGGAACTCGCGAGCATCACCGAGATGCGCAAGGAAGCGCAGCAGGCCCAGCAGGCCGTGGTGGCGCGAATGCAGGACCAGGCGTTCACCGGCGGCTTCGGCTCCAACGGAGGCGAGGAGTTCCTCAGCTACCTGAACGTCGGCGAGGCGATGGCCGTCCGCGGCGATCCGGCGTTCGCGGAGTGGGATCGCAAGATGACCGACGACCTCGCCCGCGTGCAGAACGACGACGGCAGCTGGTCCGGCCATCACTGCATCACCGGCAAAACCTTCTGCACCTCCAGCGCGCTCATGGTGCTGATGGTCGATCGCACCGTCGCGCCCACCGGCGACCCGCTCAAGAAGCGAACCTGATGCGACCTCGCCACGTCGCCATCCTCATTCCGATTCTGCTGGGCACGCTCGTCCGCGCCGACGCGAGGATCGACAAGATCCACGATTCGCTCGCGCGGGCGACGCAGTTCCTCGCATCGAAGCAGGACAAGGACGGCGCGTGGCGATCAGGCGTACACGGGTCGTTCAGGGATGGCGAGTCGCTCACGCCGCTGGTGATGTCGTCGCTGTACTTCCTTCAGGGCTACGACCCTTCGGGGCAGGAGGCGTTTCTCAGGGGGGACGCCTACCTGTTCCCGAAGGGCCGCCTCGAAGAGCCGCGGGCGATGAGCTTTCCGCTGTACACGCATTCGATCTCCGTCTGGCTCGCGGGGACGATGCCGCCGGACCCGCATCGGCGCGTTCATATTGAATGGCACCTTCAACGACTGCGGCCGTTGCAGTTGAACGCAGCGCAGGGATGGTCCGGCGATGATCCCGACTTCGGCGGCTGGGGGTACCACCATCATCCGACGAAGCCCAAGCAAGGCCATGCCGCGACGTCGCCCTGGGGCGTGCCGCAGGGCAACATCAGCGCAACGGTGTTCGCGATCGGCGCGTTGAAGATGGGCGGCGTGCCGTCGAACGATCCGGCGTGGCGCGATGCAAAGGTGTTCGTCGAACGGTGCCAGAACCCCGACGGCGGCTTTTCGTTCAACCCGTACGACGCCGCCACCAACAAGCCCGGCGCCGACGAGCACGGCCAACTGCACAGCTACGGATCGGCGACGGCGGACGGGCTGCGGTGCCTGATCCAGTGTGGCGAGCCGCTGAACGCCGATCGCGTGCGGGCGGCGCGGCGCTGGCTGATCGAGCACTTCGACGCGGCGAAGAACCCCGGCACGTTCAACGACGATCGCAGGTCGCTGGCCATTGCGACGAAATACTACTGGCTCTGGTCCGCCGCCCACGCGATGAGGCGGGCGCAGGTGACAGAGTTCGACTGGCGCACGCCGATCATGGACGAGCTATTCAAAACCCAGCAGCCCGACGGCAGTTGGAAAAGCCCGCTCAGCGACGGCCGCGAGGATGATCCGCTCGTCGCGACCAGCTTCGCGACGGCGGCGATGCTGATCTGCGTCGCGCCGTAAACATTGCCTTCACGCTTGCGTTCCACTCCGACGGCCGTTCGCGCGATACGCGCCGGGCGTCTGTCCTGTTGCCTGCCGAAACGCGCGGTGAAAGTGCGACAGGTCGTCAAACCCCGCCTCGAACGCCACGGCCGCCACGGACAGGTCAGCGTCGGTCAGCAGTTGCCGGGCGGCCTGCAGGCGCCGGTCGCGCAGGTATTGGTGAAACGACGTGCCGGCGACCGCGCGAAACACGTCCGTGAACCGCCGCCTGCTCAGCCCGCACGCGGCGGCAGCGCGGTCGAGGGTGTCGGTGAGCAGGCGATGGCCGGGCTGATCGAGATAGCCCCGCACGCGCTCGTGGCCATCGCCGGCGGCGGGGGCGCGATCGGGCGTCGATCGCGCCAGCAGCCGGGCCGCGCGCACGATCATATCTCCCATCCGGCCGATCTGCCGCGTCTGCCAGCCGAGGTCGGCGGCGCGTTGTTCGAGTAGCAGGTCGCGAAGATCGCGCCGAAACGCCTGCCCGAGGTGCGGCGGTTCGTCGTTGAGCGCCCAGTGTCGCACGCCCGCCAGCCGCGCGATCAGCTCGGCGTCGTATCGCGCTGGGTCGTAGCACGCCGCGTAGAGCGCCAGCGGTCGCTCGCGATCTTCGATCGCGTGCTCCACACCGGCGGCGACGTGGACGAGGACGCCGGCGCGCAGCGGGTAGTCCTTGTCCGCCCGCAGCAGGCCGCGGCCTTCGAGCACGTAGACGAACTTCGAGAACGCGTGCGTCATCGCCGCCGGCTCGAACTGGTCGGCGTGGCGGCTTTCGATGACCGCCACGCCATGGCTGGGCAGCGTCACCTCGACCGGCCGGACGACATCGACGTGTTTCATGCAGGGACGATTGTAATGCAGTCGCGCCGGCAGGGTGGCGCAGGAGGCACGACGGGGATGGGATTTCGGGCAGCCGCGCGCAATGCCCCGCGGCGGCAGTAGAGTTGGGATTGGTTCAACGCTCACCCATACGGAGGAAATCCCCTTGTCCACGCCATCGATTCTCACCACCGTCGTCGGTTCGTACCCGGTTCCCGAGTGGCTCGTCGCCCTGCCAAGCCAGCAGTCGCTCGCCGACGCGACGCGCGTGGTGTTCAAGACGCAGGAGATGGCCGGCATCGACGTGGTCGCCGACGGTGAACTGTACCGGTTCGACGTGAATCACCCGGATACGAACGGCATGATCGAGTACTTCATCCGGCCGATGAGCGGCATTCGCAGCCGGATCACGCGAGGCGACATCGCCGATTTTCGCCGCCAGGAGGGCATGGGCTTCCGCGCCGAGCCCGCCGGCGTGGTGGAAGGGCCGGTGGACGAGGGCACGCTCAACCTGCCGCGCGATTACGCCCGCGCCCGGGCGCTCACCAATCACACGATGAAGTTCACCCTCACCGGCCCGCACATGCTCAGCAAAACGCTGATGGACCACCACTACAAGTCGAAGCCCGACCTGGCGATGGCGATCGGCCGGGCGCTGGCGAAGCAGGTGGCGGAGATCGATCCGGACGTCATCCAGGTGGACGAAGCCAATATCACCGGCCACCCCGAAGAAGCCGACTGGGCGGCCGCGTCCATCAACCTCGTGCTCGACGCCTGCACGAAAGCGAAGAAGAAAGGCGTCCACGTCTGCTTCGGCAACTACGGCGGGCAGTCGATCCAGAAGGGCGCGTGGGCCAAGCTCATCGGCTTCATGAACCAGCTTCACTGCGACCACGTCGTGCTCGAGTTCGCCTTCCGCGGATATGACGAACTGGCGCATTTCAAGGAACTGCTGAACCCGAAGATCGGGCTGGGGCTGGGCGTCATCGATATCAAGGTGAACACGGTCGAGTCGCCGGAAGAGGTGGCCCGTCGCATCGAACAGGCCAGCCGCATCATGGGGCCGGGGCGCATTCAGTGGGTTCACCCGGATTGCGGGTTCTGGATGAACAAACGCTCCATTGCGGACCGCAAGATGGCTTCGCTGGTGAAAGGTCGCGACCTGTTCATCGGGCGGCAGGGATGAAAAGTCATTGCAAATCCTTATCTGAATGAAATTTAGGGGAGGCCGGCCGAGGAGCTTCTCGGCCGGCCGGTCTTGGGCGGTCGCGTTGGATGCCCGATTGGTGTGTAGCGAAGGATCGCACCGATGTCGTTCTCGACTGAGATTGGCCGACCCGATAACCATAAGTGGTTGGTCTGTCGCACGATGGAAGGGGTCGCAGGCTGTTGCGGAAGGGAGTTAAAACTTGACTCTCTCTCGCACCGCATTAGAGTGAACCCCAGTTTGGGCCCCGGGGCGACGACGGCTGCGTTGCGCCGGCGGGGCGCGAAGCGGAGGCGCATCGAGATCGGTCCGAAGCCGGGTTTGCTGACGATCGATCGGAAATCGCTCAAGCATCCTGAGTCATGCACCAGTGATCCGGACGTCTACACGTCCAAGGAGCCAGCCTGTGAGTCCCCTGACCAAGTTGTTTGTCGTTTTGCTCGTGCTGGTGTCGATCATCCTGACGGCCGGCGTGGTGACGTTCGTGAACAAGCTGGACCCGATCCAGAAGAATCTCGATCAGGCCCGCGCCAAGGCGAACGCCGCCGAAGGCATCGCCCGCGCCCGTGAGGCCCAGATCGACACGCTGAACGAACAGCTGACCGCCGCCAACGCCGCCGCTGCCGCGACGGCGCAGACCCTCAACAATCAGGTCCAGACCCTGCGCACGCAGATCGAGGACCGCGATACCCAGATCGCCGCCAACAAGCAGGCGATCGCCACGCTCACCAGCGCCAACAGCAGCCAGTCGGCTGCCCTGTCGGCGAGCGAGGACGCCAAGACCAAGCTGTCCGAGCAGGTCGTTGCCCTCCGCAAGGACGTGGATGAACGCCTCGCCCAGACCATCGACCTGAACGGCCGCGTCAGCACGCTGGTCGCCCAGAACGCGGTGCTCGAACGCGATCGCCGCAACCTGTCGGAACAGGTCGTCGATCTTCAGGGCCGCGCCGATCGCCTCGGCAAGCTCATCCGCGATCTCGGCGGCAACGAATCCCAGATCGCCGGCAACGCCCCCGCGGGCACCACCTACGGCGCCCCGGCCATCAACGGCGTCATCCGCGCCCGCCGCACCATCGCCGGCAAGGAATACGCCACGATTTCGATCGGATCTCAGGATCAGGTCATCAAGGGCATGGAGTTCAAGATCCTCGACAAGGAAACCGGCGCGTTCCTCGGCATCATGACCGTCGACGTCGTCGACGCCAACGAAGCCATGGGCCAGATCGTCGCCGACCCGACCAACCTCGCCCAGATCAAGGCGGGCAACCTGGTCAAGACGCAGATCTAGTGAATGGTTGCCAGTTGCCACAGTGAAGAGGCGACTGGCCCTTGACTGGGGCAACTAACAACTGGCAACTAACGGAGTTCCCATGAGCCGATTTGGAACGGGCGACGTGATCGTCCAGAAGCCCACGAACAACGTCTACACCGCCCTCGCCGCCGCTGGCTTTGTGGTGGTCCTGACCGGGCTGATTCTCTTCTACCTCAAGGCTGAAGAAATCCTCGGTTCGGGCGTGCTGATCCAGTAACAGCACCGCTATTCCTGCGGACGATTTTCGAACCGCAGATGACGCAGGCTAAGCAGATTTGAACTCCGTTCATCTGCACGCCCGGCGTCATCTGCGGTTTGTTTTTTATGTTCCGGTCCGCGCTCGCCCATTGGAATCTCATATTCGACGTTGCCGGCATTGCTAAAGTGAACGCCGAGACCGCGACGACGATTTTTTTCGTTTGGATGCCGCAATTTCAGCCGCCGATTTGGAGTGCGAAGCCTTTGCCGGAATAGGGCGACGATCTTGGCAGAAGCCCAGGTAAGGAGTGTGGAACAATAATAAAAGCCGTGGAGCGCGATCAGGCGTTATCAGCTCAGTTTTTGTGAACTGGTATGACAATGTGTCATCCTCATTTTTGATGGTCGGCAGTTCGCCGGCCGCTCGTTTCTCATTGTCGCGATGGTCAAATCGGCGGGCGAACGTATCATCCCATCTGATGGTGTTTTACAAGCTCGACAACGCGATCGATCGGGAGCTGGAGCTGGTTCGGCCGGCGGCGCGGTACATTGATGACATGCTGGCGGCGTGTCAGCATCCGGAGGGTTGGGGGCACAAGGATACGAGCTGGACGCGGCAGCAACTTGTCGATTTCGTGACGCGATTTCCGGACGGCATCGAACGCGGCGACGAGATTGCCGGGCGGTGGCCGGGGTACTTTTTCTGGATGCGGCTGAGGCCGCCGTGTTCGCCGGCCGTGCCGATGGCGGGAACGCTGTCGTTCCGGCTGGCGGATACCGAGCAGATCCGGCTGTATTCCGGGCACATCGGCTACGGCGTATTTCCCCCGGCGAGAGGACATCACTACGCGGAGCGGTCGGTCCGATTGGTCGTTCCGCTGGCGAAGACCCACGGGATGGACCACCTCTGGATCACCTGCAACCCCGACAACCATGCCAGCCGGCGGACGTGTGAGCGACTGGGCGCGAGGCTGATCGAGACCGTGGACATCTCGCGGAACAACCTGCTGTACGAGAAAGGGGAACGGCAGAAATGTCGTTACCGGCTGGACATCTGAGCACGACCGAGGCCGCCGCCGACGGCCAGCAGCGCGGGCGGATGGCGTGGAGGGTCATCGCGTTTACGCTCGGCCTGCTGGCGGTCATCCAGATCGCCAAGCACTACGCCGCCGTCGTCGTGCGCGACGATCTTTACATGCCCGGCGCGGTTCAGCACACCTGGCGGCTGCACCAGTTGAATGACCCGGAACTTTTCCACGACGACCTGCTGGCGAGGTACGCGTCGATGCCGGCGCGTTAG
>JBBCIV010000274.1:0-25837 GCA_037189665.1 Phycisphaerae bacterium
GGGGCCCCCCCGACGAGGACATCAAAAAGAGTAATTCACCGTTGTCTTGAGTTTTGTCTGCTTAAAAAGAGTAATTCACCGTTGTCTTGAGTTTTGTCTGCTTAAAAAGAGTAATTCATCGTTGTCTTGAGTTTTGTCTGCGTCTGGCCGCTGTCGCGCGACGAGACGCGCTTCGTGAAAGGAGCGTTTCCTATGTTGTACTGGGCAGCTGTTTTCTTCGTGATCGCACTCGTTGCAGCGGTCTTTGGATTTGGCGGCATCGCGGGTGGAGCGATCTCAATTGCGAAGATTTTGTTTTTCATCTTCCTCATCCTGTTCCTCGTCTCGCTGATCGCGGGCGTGTTCACAGGAAGAACACCACGTGTCTGAGGAGCGTGATTCACGGCGAAGGTGGCCTGTGCCCGGCTGACAAGATCGTGCAATTTGCCAGTCGGTCGTACCCAGAGGGCCACCCTCGCTGCTTTTCAGCCCCGAAGACACTCGTAAAGCAAAAAAGGAGATCACCATGAGTAATGTATTGGTAACCATGTCGGACAAGGCGGCAGAAACGGTTCAGGACCTGATTCGCCTGAACGTGGACGCCGCCGAAGGTTTCACCGCGGCCGCGAGCCGTGTGGAAGACGCGCGCATCGCTGAACTGTTCCGCGAGTACGCGGCCCAGCGAAGCAGCAACGCCGAAGAACTGAAGGCCTCCGTTGCCTTCAACGGCGAAGAGCCCGCCCAGAGCGGCACCGCCCGCGGCACGCTGCATCGCTGGTGGCTGGAGATCCGCGGCACGGTCACCGGCGGCGACACCGCCAACGTGCTTGCCGACGCCGAGTCGGGCGAGGACGCCATCAAGCATCGCTATGAGGAAGCCCTCAAGGAATGTGCGGGCAGCCCCATTGCGGAACTCCTGATGACGCAATACCGCGGCGTCAAGGCCGCCCACGACCACGTGCGCGACCTGCGCGATGCGTACAAGGCCGCGAAGTAAACGAAGTTAGGGTTCTTTTGCCGTATCTGAGACCCTTCCCTCTGATCCGTCGCCCTGAAAGGGGCGGCGGGTCTTTCTGCGTGCACGCGGGCCAATCTTCACGCCGATCGTGCAACATTTCGCATTGATGCCGGGCCGCTTATCGGGAGGCCGATTCGTTACGATCGTGCGTCATGCGAACCCGCCATTTCATCGCCGCATTGACGATCGCCGCACTAAGCTCGCTGGCCCGCGCCGACGCGCCCGCTACCCGGCCGGCCAGCACGCTGGACGCCATCTCCTGGGCGGTGGGCGAGTGGGAGATAGAAGCGAGTTGGGCGAACGGCAATCCGTTCATCGCCAACGCTCGCTACGTCCTCGGTCCGGGCGGGCGGTACGTCATGGCGATCACCTGGGTGGGGGATGCCAGCAACAAGGAAGGGCGGTTCCAGCGTGACGTGGTGATCTATTCCGCCGAATCGGGCGTTCTGACGCAACACGTTTTTCCTCACGATGGTCCGCCTCGCGTGGTGGCGGCCACGCCGACGGACGATGGCTCCCTGCTGTTCGAATGGATCAAAACCGATCCTGCCACCGGCAAATCGATTCCCCTGCGTCATCGCTTCGCTCGCCTGCCGTCGGGCGACCTGCGCTGGCAGGCGATGATGCAGATCAAAGATGAATGGCATACGACGATTGACGGCGAATGGCGTCGCGCCGACGGCAAATCGCGGCCGTGATCATCGCCCGCCATCGCGAAATGCGGTAGAATCCCCTCTGCACCCATGCCAGAAAAAGAACTTCGAGCAAAGTACGGCGGCAAGCTGCCGAAAGCGATCAACCGCGCGATCCGGGCCGAGTTGCCCGAGGGAAACGCCGCGCTGGACATCCTCACCCAACTGGCCGGCCCTGCCATGCAATCGGGCTGGACCGCGCCTAACGGCGGACCGACGCCGGAGGCCGTGGCGTATTTTAAGCACAAGCGGAGCGTGGTGGACAAGCTCGAAATCCAGATCCGCAAGAAGTACGGCATTCGGCTCGACGATATGGACGACTCCACGTCGCGGCCGAGCAAGTTCAGCAAATCTGGAAAGCCGCGCACGCCCAGGGGACGCGGGAAGCGATAGCGGCAAAGACGTGTTTACACCGGACAGGTGAAGGTGCGCGGCCCGCATACCACGTTGGCGAAAAGCGCGCACGCCGGCCGTCTCGGTTCCGAGACGGCCGGCGTGCGTTCGTGTAGTTCAAACGTGGGATCGCCGGTTCGCGCGCGTTGTGGCGCGTTTACCGACGGTCCTGTTGGCCTTGCACGTTCTGGCGCTGTTGGTCTTCCTGGCGGCGCGCGGGATCGTTTTGCTGGCCGCCCTGTTGCGGGTTGTTGCCGCGATTGTCCTGATCCTGCTGGTTTCCGGGGTTGGGGTTCCGGTCGCCCTGCTGGTTCTGCTGGTTGCGGTCACCCTGGTTTCCGCCGCCTTGCTGTTGGCCGGCGCGGTTCGCCTGATCCTGCTGGCGATTCTGGTCGTTCTGTTGGTTCTGACGGTTCGGATCGTTCTGCTGATTGCGCTGTTCGTTTGCCATGGCAAACTCCTCTTAAACCACCTCCGCGGCGACCCCGACTCACCGTGAACCGGCGTCCTGCGGATGGTTCAGGAGTGTATGGATGGCCGACGAATGAATTCGCGTCAGCAAAACGCTGATCGGAATGTCGGCGTTCTCCCGTCGTAGACCGTGGTTGCCCACGAGGCCGCCCAGTGGCGTTATACCCGCCGCGCGGTTCGGTATCGTCCTGGCGATTGGCCGGTCGCACGAGTGAAGACGCGTGAGAAGTAGAACGCGCTCTCGTACCCGCAAGCCTCTGCGACCGACTGAAGCGTGAGCGTCGTATCGATCAGCAGACGCTTCGCCTCCTGCATCCGGGCGGCGGTCCGGTAGGCGACGGGCGACGCGCCGAACGCCTGCTTGAATCGCCTGGAGAGATGCCACGGTTCCATTCCCAGGGCGGCGGCGACCTGATCGATGCTGTTGTTCTGCTTCAGGTCGGTCCCCAACATGTCCGCGGCGCGAAGCATCTCGCCATCAACGGACGACGTTTTGGCGGCAGTGGAGCGCTCGTAGACGCCCTGGTGCAGAAGGTCGGCAACGAGGTGGCTCGCCCAGACGGCGGCATCGGCATCGAACGCGTGCTGGGACAATTGTTTGAGGTGATCGAACGTCGATCGCATTCGCCGTGCGTCACGAAGTTCATGTCGTCCGGCCCAGCGGCGCGGATTGGCATGCGGCCATCGGAAGCGGATCAGGCAGAAGCCAAGCACGCCTCGCGCCTTTCGCGCCAGCGGCCGGGCGGGCGGGCATATTACGAACTGGCCAGGCTCGCAAAGCTGGGCAGGTGACGTTCCGATCGCGAAGTCGAACGCCGCGCCGTTCGTGCAGCCGAGCAGCACCCAATCGTCGTACGTTTCGACCGGATAGGTGAACCCGGCCCGATCGTTGAAGAAGCTCACGACGCGCACCTCGGGCGGACGGCTTGGGAATGCGGGCATTCGCATAAAAGTACATCATTTATCCAAAAGAATCGATTTTTATCCATTTTTTATGCAATAGACTGCATTTCACACACGAGGAGCACGATTATGTCAGTGATTTCAGTCGATAGTGATGTCCGGGAGGACTACCTTGTCTCGACGCGCGCCTCCAAGGCCGATCGTCAGGCGGACCCGCAGTTGCGGGAATACTGGGAGCGTGGATACATCGCATTGCGCGGGCTGTTCAGCCCGATGGAAGTGGCGGCATGGTCGGCGGAGTGCGATCGGCTGCTGGCGAGCGAACACGTGTTTCACGGCAACATCCGCTCGCCGTTTCGCATGAACTCGGGCGATAAGCCGGAGCGGATCGACCCGGCCGTTGATATTTCGCCGGTGTTTCAGTCGCTGGCGAACGATCGCCGGATTACGGATGTCGTCGGCGCGATCTTTGAAGATCGCCCGTTGTTGTTCAAAGACAAGGTGATCTTCAAGTCGCCCGGCACCGACGGCTACACGATGCACCAGGACCAGGCGTACTGGCAGCTTTGCCCGGCGGACGACATCTTGTCTGTCTCAATCCAGGTTGACGGCGCGTCGGCTGCCAACGGGTGTATTGAACTGTTCCCGGGCTATCACGAACGGCTTTTCACCCCGCCGCAAAAGCGGATGCAGATGCGGCCGGAGGACATCGCCCAGATGGACCTTTCCACCGGCGAGAAGATCGAAACGCGCCCCGGCGACGTGCTGATTTTCCACTCGCTCGCCCCGCATTGCAGCGGGCGGAATACCGATACCGTCTCGCGACGATCGCTTTACCTCACCTACTCGGCGGCGCGCAACGGCGACTTCTACGATCAGCAGTTGAAGAACTACATTGCCTACAACCGCAACGAAACGCTGACGACGTTCCGTTAGGCCTCGCCTGACAGCGATGTCCAGCATCGGTCGAGAAGGGCGTTCGCCCGCTCGGCGTCGAGCACCGCCGGTTTGTACGAACAGCAAACCGACAGCTCGCCGCCGAGCGTGGTGGGCGTCAGCACCAGCGGCATCATCGGTCCGGCAGGGCTGATGCGGTGATAGCGGCGGACGGGGGTGGGGTGGAGTGTCGCCCACGTGGGCGTGAGGTTCACGTTGCTGAGCCCACCCGACAGCGGCAGACGCTTGCGATAAAAATTGAGCAATTTTTCCGGACTAAGACGCTTGGCGATCTGAAGGCCGATCCACAGGCGAAACTGCGAACTCTCCGCGGCGTGCTTGTGCGACTGCACGAGCCGCATCGTTCGCGCGCGGGCGACGGCGGACTCGGCAGTGGCGAGGTCGGCATCGCGGAAGGTGCTGATCAGGAAACCGAGGAAGAGCGAAAAAAACGAGTCGTCGAGGCACTTTGCCCGCGGCCGCAGGTCGACGATGGTACCCATCGCGATCTTCGGCCGCTTGCGCGAACGAAGGTTCGGCCCGAGCGCGTCGCACGATCGCGCGCACGCCGCAAGAAACAGGTCTCCGACGGTCGCCCGCAATGATCGGGCACGCGATCGCAGCCGATCGACGGCGCCCGCCGGCATGGTTCGAATGATCGTCGTGACGGATTGCGTGTTCGCGGAAGCCGGCGATTCGATGCGCCGCACGCGTCTCATCGCGCCGGTGAAGGCGAATTGTTCCATCAGTGTCGAGAGCACCGACCAGTCGTGAGTGGCGGGGGAAAATCGACCGAGCGTGCCGAGCGAATCGAGCCGAACGGGCGGCGGCCGCAGGTCGGGGCGGTCCAGCAGGCGCGACAGCCACGCCCGCATGACCGAACGGATTGCCACACTGTCGGCCACCCAGTGCTGGTAGATCACGCCGAGCGTTTGCTCGCCATCGTTGGATCGATAAACAAATGGCCTGAACGGCAGCGCCGCCAGCGGATCGAACGGCCGATTCATCTCCGTGCTGACGTGCTGTTCGAGATGGGTTGCCTCTGCGACCGTCGCGTGGGCGGCGTCGGCACGGTCGATCCAATAACGATCGCCGACGCAGACGAACGTGCCGAGACCCAGGTCGCGCAACGCGAGATTGAACGCGTTCTCGATGTCCGGCGTGGAAAACATTCGGCCGTCGAGCACCATCGCCTGGCCGGCGTTGTAAGGATGGATCGCGTCCCACGTCCGCTGTGTGCGCTGGAAGATGTTAAGCGGGACGGGGCGCATATTAAAACGATGCCGACGATGTTCCCCGCGCGAATGGTCGCGCGCCGCGCTGGCGACAGCTCACGCCGGCTGGCGATACACGCCGCGCGGGATGAACCGGCCGACCTGTCTCATGTAATCGCCGTAAGTATCGCCGTGAACGGAGAGCATGTGTTTTTCCTCTCGCCGGGCTTCCCATTGCAGCAGGATGATTTGCAGGAGCGCCACCGCCAGCATCCACCAGTTCGGCACCGCCAGGAACGACACCACCGCCAGCAGGCATTGCAGGGCGTAGATCGGATGGCGCACCAGGGCGTAAGGGCCGGTGATGATGAGCGTGTTCTTCTCGTTCGGATCGATGCCCATGCGCCAGTCTTTGCCCATCTTCCGCCAGCAGATGAGCGTGAGGTACATCACCACAATCGCGACCGCCAACGCCGCGTAGTCGAGCCACGGGATGGCCACTTGCGGGATGGTGTGGAAGGGGAAGAAGGCGTAAACGAGGGGGATGATCACCCACGCGGCGACGTTGGGATACCAGATGACGCGCAGGATGCGGCCGAGCGTTTCGGGCGGAAAGAAGTTCGCGGCGCGGCCGGTCAGACGCTTGGTTTTGAGCACCATCTTGATCACGCGCGCCCAGTAGAACGCGACGATCAAACCAATGCCGAGGGCTGGCCAGTCGATAGCAGGCATGGCCGAAGAGGGTAGCGATTTGCCGCGGTCATGAAAGGGAAGAAATGCCGGCTTTTGGCAAATCCGGAAGGTTTTCAACTATTCTGTGCCCTGCCGGTAATATGCATGAAAGTGATGGGGGGCGGCGGCCCGTTTGGAACGAGGAACAATGAATCAATCGATGTGGATGCGCGGCGTGGCGGCAGGACTGTTGATGATCTCGGCGGCGGCGGGGTGGGCCGGCGCGGAGGTACTGGTGAAGGAAGGCGAATCGGTCGCGTTCCTGGGCGATTCGATTACCCAGCAGGGCGCGAGTTCGCAGGTCGGCTACGTGAGGCTGGTCGCCAACGGGCTGGAACAGGCGGGCGTGAAGATCGCGGTCATCCCCGCGGGCATCAGCGGGCATAAATCGAACCAGATGCTCGCCCGGCTGGAAAAAGACGTCCTCTCGAAAAAGCCCGCCTGGATGACCCTCAGTTGCGGCGTCAACGACGTGTGGCACGGCGAGCGCGGCGTGCCGTTGGAGCAGTATAAGTCCAACATCACCGCCATCGTCGATCAATGTCAGGCGGCCGGCGTGAAGGTGATGATCCTTACCGCCACGATGATCGGCGAAGATCAGGCGAACCCGAACAACCAGAAGCTGATCGAGTACAACGACTTCCTGCGCTCGCTGGCGAAGGAGCGGGGCCTGGCGATGGCCGACTTGAACGAGGCGATGCAGGCGGCCATCAAAAATCGCCCCGAGGGCACCAAGGGCAACTATCTCACCACCGACGGCGTCCACATGGCCCCCCGCGGCAACGCGATGATGGCCAAGGGCGTGCTGGCGGCGTTCGGGGTGGACGAGGCAACGGTCAACGCCGCCGCCGAGAAGTGGCAGGATATTCCGAACGCGGTTACGCTTCAGCACAAGCTGTCGATGTCGACTCGCGAATACGAGCGCCTCGCGGCCATCGCGGCGGAGAAAAACATGTCCGTCCAGCAATTCATCGATGCCGAGCTGACGCCGCATACCAAAAAACTGCTCGAACAGGCCACGCCTGCGCCGGCGGACAGCCCGGCAGGCGAGGCGAAGTAGCGCAAGCTTGTCGGCAGTCCGAAGGCGGCTTACGATCCGGTTATGGCGACGCAACCTCAGGTTCTGACAAATCTCCCAAAGGTTGGCACGGCGACAGCGAGGCAGACCAGCGCATACGAACCCGTGTGCGCCGTGTTCCGCCGCTATCTACGCGGCCAGAAGCTGAAGTTCACGCCCGAACGTGCGATGATCCTCGACGGCGCGCTCCGCAAGGAAGGCCTCTTCGAGGCCGAATCGCTCGTCACCGACCTGAAAGGGCTCGGCCAGCGCGTCAGCCGGGCGACCGTATATCGTACGTTGAACCACCTTCAGGACGCCGGCATCGTCAAGCAGGTGTTTTTCGATAACCGCCAAAGCTACTTCGAAGTCCTCGCCGGCCGCACGACGCACGACTACCTGATCTGCGTTGAAACCGGCGAGGTCATCGAGTTCGAATCCGAAAAGCTCCGCAAGCTCCGCGACGAGATTTGCCGCCAACACGGCTACGAGCCGCTCAGCCACCAATTCCACGTCTTCGGCGTGTCGCCGAAGGCGAAGAAGGGGTGACCAGTTGGACAACCATGACCCGACAATCGACTGCCTGCCTCCGCGGTTGTGGTGGGCGAAACGGATTGCGGTTGCCGTCTCTATTTTGCTGGTGGTCGCAATCTGCCTGCGGTTTATCGTGGCGTGGCGTATTTCGCGGGCTATCGTCACGGCCGAGGCGGAGATTCGGTCGCTCGACGGCGCGGTGACGCTGGACGGGTTGAATGCCGCTCCTCGACTTCCCGACGCGGAGAACGCGGCCCCGATCTATTCGCGCGCCGCGGAGATGTATCGAGACGGCGTTGACAGCTTCCGAACCAGCACATTTGACGCTGTTCCGGGTTGGTTCACCCTTCGGCTCTGGCTCGCGCGTCGATGTGAAGACGAATACGCACCGATGTTCGAGCTGGCCGAGTCGGCGATGGAGTTGTCCGACGCCGACTGGGGTGAATATTCCGAAACCGACGACCCGTATCTGCGTGTCGCACGGAATTTACGCCCGCTCGCACAACAACTCGCAGACAATGCGTCCTACAGGCACTATCAGGGTGACGATGTCGCCGCGATGAGGCGGATACGGAATGTATTACATCTCGCGAGTGCCAGCCTGAGCCGTCGCACGCTCGTTGCACAGCTAATTTCCTATTCGCACTACTCAATCGCCTCGGAGGTCATCATTGAGATCTCCGCGGGCCTGCGTGTTGATGATCCGCAGGTGCGCAGGGCCGCCGAACAGCTGGTGGTGGACCTTGCCGCTATCGAGGGAACGCTTGAGGCACGAATGCGTTCGTCCCTGTTGACCGAGAGCGCGTTTATGCGGCCGTATTACGATAAGTGGAAGGCCGATTCCTGGGCGGTGCGGCCACTGGTCGACCGTGTGCGCCTGAATGCTTACCAGCGTCAGCTTTCGGTCTACCGGGGTTGGGCGGTTTTTCCGGCAGCGGGTGGTCAGACCGTAGATACTCGCAATCCGTTTATAAGATCGTCTGCCAAAGGATTGGTGGTAATCCGTATTGATGGAAAAGAAGTTCCACTGTTGCCGCCGACGTCGCCGGAGTTGCTTCGGCAATATGATTGGGGCTATGTCCCAGAAGAACCTGTGCGAAGAGTTTTCGCCAATCTTCGGCTGGCACGCGCGGCTTTGGCGGTGAGACTTTACCGTGCGGACAATGGCCGGTGGCCAGACGGTATGCAAAGCCTTGTTCCCACCTATCTCAACGAGGTTCCCGCAAGCCCTTGGGAGCCCGATAAACCTGTCATCTTTGAACTGTTGAAAAACGGCCATCGCGATGGCGTCGATCGTCCGCTGATCTGTTTGGGCGATCCAGATCACGTAAATATTCTGGATGCCCCGATGTGGGCTTGGGCCAACGTTCAGGGTAGTCGGACTCATTGGCGTGACGTGGGCGTTTGGCATGACGGCGCTTGGGCGCCGGCGCACAAGGAGAGTTCGATGCCGGACACCTCTTCCCAGTTATGGTTTGGAGAATTCGTCGAGATAGAACCTGGATTTGAGGCGTCGGGGCTCGCTCCGAGCGAGCATTCACCACGCCCCGGCGATGAGCCAGAGATAGCCGAATAACCAGGGGACGACCAAGCCCCATAGTGCGGTGTTCAGCGACCACGCTGTCGGTAGCAGAAACGCGGTCGCGAAGCCTGTCGAGAACCCACCTCGGGTCAACCTGGCTGAAAGAAAGACGCAGCGAACCCAATAGATCAGCAGCGATATGCCGTAGCTGCCCCAAAAGCCCGCTGCCAATATGCTTTGCACGGGCCTATCGTCGATGGTCGCGCCGGAAGTGAAGGTGAGATAGAGCGCAGGCGCTAAGGATGCGACCGATATTGCCGGCCACCAAAACATCACGCCTGAGGCGTAGTGCGACAACGATACGGCGCGTGCTCGCTCGGCGGCGGACTGCCGTCGATCTGTGACGAAGTAGGATGGGATGGCCAGGTTCGTCGCGACGGCAATGCCGATGAACAACATCGTTGCAGGCGCAATACTGATGCCCGTCAACCAAGGCAGTTCAACGTCATATGTGTGCCATGATGAGTCATCGACCTTTGTGGCGAAGACCAACGCATTGTTAATATTGGGAAACGCGATCTCCATCCCTCTCTCCGCGATCCACGCCAGCGCAAACGCGGCGATCGCCGGGATCGATACCAGCGCCGTTGTCGTCATCCAAAACCGTCTCGCGTCACGATAGCTTACCGGTCGCGATTGCTCGGCGGCGAGACGGCGGGTGCCGAGGGTGATCATCCAGACCGTTTGGAGATACGCCGTGATCCGGCCGCGGGTGCGGCGGTACGTCCAGGGGAGGCAGGGACGCGTCCCTGCCTCTCGGTCGATCGTCGCGCCGCATTCCGGGCAGCGGTCGCTGGCGATCATGCGGAGGTCGTAGCCGCAGTGAGGGCAGATGAGGTCGGCGGGCGATGCTTCGGCGGCCTGTTCCTGTTGGTCGGCGATCCCCTCGGGCATGGAGGGATCGTGGCGTGTCAGGACAAACGCGTCAAGCCTGGGGCCCACGGCGGATTTTGCGGCCGACGGTGACGGGAGTTGTGTGTAGAGTAACAATCTGAGCGTTGTGGCCGCGATGTTCTGTGGCGGAACAACGTCGAAACAGGCGTCGCAAGGGAAACGGAAAGGGGGATTGGCCGAATAAGCGATTTGAACAAACGAACCCAACTGTCAATCTGACAGGTCATCGCGACGCAAAACGTGTCATAGCGCGATTCTGCCAAACGAACCCAATTTTGTCGTAACCAATTTTATCTCAACGAGTTACGGTATTCGGGGTGCTGCAAAAAGAGATCGCTCGTGTGAGGTTCGCATAGCGAACCTCACACGAGCGGGGAACCGTGCGGTGTCGGGCGCACGGAACGGTCATGCGTAAACCGCGCGTTACTTGATGAACAGCATTTCGCGGTACGTCGGCAGCGGCCAGAGGTCGTCGGCGACGATGGTTTCGAGCTTGTCGGCGGCCTCGCGCAGCGTGTTGAGCGCGGGGAAGATCTCGCCGCGGGCCTGCTTGGCGTGGTCGTAGGGCTCGCCTTCGACGTGGTGGTCCAGCGTCTTCTCGAGCTTGGCGATGCCCGCCTGCAATTCGTTGATCGTGCTGACGAGCATGCCGAGGGTTTCGAGGCCCGCGGGGCTCGCGGCGCCGGCGCTCTTGGCGGCGGCGATGCTGGCGCCGAGCTCGCCCTGGTAGCGGAACGCCGCCGGCAGGATCTGCGTCTTGGCGACCAGCAACGCGGTTTTGCCCTCGATCTGAAGCGCCTTGACGTAGGCTTCCGAGAGGATGTTGAAGCGGCTCTTCAGTTCGGCTTCGGAGTAGACGCCGTACTTGCTGAACAGCTCGATCGTGTCCTTGCGGACGACGATCGGGAGCGCTTCGACCGTGTTCTTATGGTTCGGCAGGCCGCGCTTCTCGGCTTCCTTGTGCCACTCTTCGGAGTAGCCGTTGCCGTTGAACAGGACGCGCTTGTGCGCCTTGTAGATCGGCTGGACGACTTCGGCGACGGCGGTCTTGAGATCCTTGCCCGCCTTGAGGGAGGCCTCAAGCTTGTCGGCCATGTAGTCGAGCGAGTCGGCGACGATCGTGTTCAGCACCGTGTTCGGGCCGGCGATGTTGGCGCTGGAGCCGACGGCGCGGAACTCGAACTTGTTGCCCGTGAACGCGAACGGCGACGTGCGATTGCGGTCGCCCGAGTCTTTCGGCAGCACCGGCAGCACCGAGGCGCCGGTGTTGAACAGGCCGCCGGCGCGGGTGGTCTTGGCGACGCCGTCCTTTTCGATCTGGTCGAACAGGTCGCTGAGCATGTCGCCCAGGAAGATCGAGATGATCGCCGGCGGGGCCTCGTTGGCGCCCAGGCGGTGGTCGTTGTGGGCCGAGGCGATCGACAGGCGCAGGATCTCGGCGTACTTGTCCACCGCGCGGATGACGGCGGTGCAGAACACCAGGAACTGGAGGTTGTCGTGCGTGTTGTTGCCCGGGTCCAGAAGGTTTTCAGAGTCGGTGCCGATCGACCAGTTGTTGTGCTTGCCCGAACCGTTGATGCCGGCGAACGGCTTCTCGTGCTGCAGGCAGACGAGGCCGTACTTGGAAGCGGTCTTGCGGAGCACCTCCATGGTCAGGTTCTGGTGGTCCGTGGCGAGGTTGCTGCCCTCGTAGGTCGGGGCGATCTCGTACTGGCTCGGGGCCACCTCGTTGTGGCGGGTCTTGACCGGGATGCCGAGCTTGAAGAGTTCGGCTTCGACGTCCGCCATGTACGCCAGAACACGTTCGGGAATCGTGCCGAAATACTGATCTTCCAGTTCCTGCCCCTTCGGCGGCGGCGCGCCGAACAGCGTGCGGCCGGTCGCGATGAGGTCGGGGCGGGCGTAGTAGAAGTTCTTGTCGATCAGGAAGTATTCCTGTTCCGGGCCAACGGTCGTGAAGACCTTCTCCGGCTCCTTGCCGAAGAGCTTCAGCACGCGCTTGGCGGAGACCTCGATCGCATCCACGCTCTTGAGCAGAGGGGTTTTCTTATCCAGCGCTTCGCCGGTCCACGACAGGAAGGCGGTCGGGATGACGAGGGTGGCGCCGTTGGGGTTTTCGACGATGTAGGCGGGGCTGGTGGGGTCCCAGAAGGTGTAGCCGCGGGCCTCGAAGGTGGCGCGGAGACCGCCGGACGGGAACGAGCTGGCGTCGGGCTCGCCCTGGGTCAGTTCCTTGCCGCTGAACGACGCCAGCGCGCCGCCCGAACCGTTCGGGGTGACGAACGTATCGTGCTTCTCGGCGGTGGCGCCGGTCATCGGCTGGAAGATGTGAGAGTAGTGGGTCGCGCCCTTTTCGATGGCCCAGTCTTTCATCGCGGAGGCGACCGCGTCGGCGATGGACGGGTCGAGCGGCTTGCCGCGCTTCACGGTTTCCTGAAGCTTCTTGAAGATGGGCTTGGGGAGGCGCTGCTTCTGGACGTCTTCGGAGAAGACGTTGACGCCGAAGAGGTCTTTGACGTGCGTGGTCTTGAAATCGATAAAGTTCAGCTTCGCTTTCGAAGCAACAATTGCTGCGACGGCAGCTTGACGGGCGTTGGCCATGGGGGGAATTTCTCCTTGAGGATTCTGGGAAGATCGCCACTGAAGGACACCTTGATCGATCAGGGGAGCGCAAACGTATTCTTAGCAAGAGCGGTTCCACTGTCAAAATACGACAGGGATGGCACGGGCGCGGTTTCCGAAAGGCCGTTCGGGCGGGGAATTTCAGGCCTTAATCGAGCGGGGGATGAGCTTGGCGAGCGTGGCTATCGCGCGCTCGACCGCCGGCGTCCAGGAGAGGCCGCAGTTGATCCGGATGGAGTTTCGGTACTTTCCCGTAGCGGAGAAGACGATGCCGGGACAGATCGAAACGCCGTTCTGGATGGCGAGGTTATGCAGTTCTACGGAGTCAACGCCTTCGGGCAGCTCCACCCACAGCAGAAACCCGCCTTGCGGCCGGGTGATGCGCGTTTCAGGCGGGAACTGTTCGGCGATCAGCTCGCTCATGTGCTCGACCTGCCGGCGATAGACCGACGTGACCTTGCGCAGGTGGCGTTCATATCCGCCTTCCTCCATGAATCTCGCCATCGCAAGCTGCGGCAATGTGGGCGCGGCGATGTTGAGCCAAGCCTTGGTTCGCGTGACTTCCTTGACCCATTTGCCGGGCATGCACCACCCGATGCGCAGGCTCGGCGCGACGGTTTTCGAGAAGCCGCCGCAAACCATAACGCTGTTTTGCGACGAGGGCGACTCGTCGTAACTGCGGCAGGCGCGGGGTCGCGTCGGCTCGTAGACGAGGTCGGCGTAAATGTCATCCTCGATGAGCGCGACGTTCGCCTTGCGCGTCATCGCGACGAGCTGACGGCGGCTTTCCTCGGGCATGATGGAGCCGAGCGGGTTGTGAACCGTCGGGATCAGCACGACCGCCTTGACGAGGTTCTGGCTCAGCACGACCTCGAGCGCGTCGAGCGAAGGGCCGGTGCGCGGGTGGGTGGGGATCTCCATCGCCTTGAGGCCGAGCATCTCGATCGTCTGAAGAATGCCCCAGTAGGTGGGCGATTCGATCGCGACGGTATCGCCCGGCTGGGTGACGGCGCGCAGGCAAAGGTGGATCGATTCGAGCGCCCCGCAGGTGATCACGACTTCGTCGGGAGACACGGTGCAACCCGCGCGGAGGTACCACTTGGCCACCTGCCGCCGCAAGCTCTGCATTCCTGCCGGCGGGGCGTATGACGCCGAGAGCAGCGGCTGCGAGCGGCTGATGGAGTTCATGAACGCGTGAACGGTCTTGGTCGACCAGTCCGACACGGCGCCGTTGGAGGCGCCCAGCCCGATCGTGCCGGGCTGGCCGAACTCGGTCAGGAGCAACAGCCGCAGATCTCCGACCGTGACCGCCGACGCGGTTTCGGGCGGGGACGACATCTCGGGCTCTTCGACGTTCTCGCGTTTCAGCGCACGGACGTAAAACCCCGACTGCGGCCGCGCCTGTAGCCGGCCGTGGTCTTCGAGGAAGCGATAGGCGGCAAGTACGGTCGAAATCGAGACTTTCAGCTGTTTGCTCAGCGTCCGCACCGATGGCGCTCGGCTGCCGATCGAGAGCGTGCCGTTGTCGATCATCTCGATGACTTGTGCTGCAACTCTTTCGTAGAGCGGTACTTGCGATTGTTCTTCGTTTTCGCTCATGAAACGCACCGGTACAGTTTTTAGGGAAATGGGTCAGTACAGTTGGCTGGAAGAATAACTGTACTGGTCACAATTCCATTATCTTTACACTGTACTGTATGCCTAGGATATGGCAAACTAATCTTCGTTGAATCTTCCGTTGTGAACGGCATCGCACTGAGGTGTTCTTGGTGCTTTCCAGTTCGCCGGAGCGATGGGAAGAAGAGACGACAAGAAACGAGGAGTAACGCTATGTCACAGACTCAAAGCAATCGGGATCGATTCGCGGGCCGCTGGATGATCCAGGATTCCAACCACATGAGCCACATCCCTCAGGTGCAGGAAGACAACACTCAGGGCGCTCGCCAGTCCGATCAGTCGCAGGCCGGCAATCGCCAGGCCGGCGGCGGAAAGCGCCAGAACAAGTTTGAATACCAGAACCCGCGCCAGGTCTACTGATGCGGCGGCGTTCAACTGACGGCGATTCGCCATCCACGTGGGTGAGCCGCAGATGTCGGTTCACCGATTTTCAACCAATATGAACGGCCACGACGGGATTGCGTCGTGGCCGTTCTGCTTTTCAGAAAGAACGTCGCCTCCACAGGGGGATTCCGGACGGAGGCAACGCGCGCGCGATTTCGTTAATCGCCGTTCAGCGCACGCCATTACTACTTGGGAAGCGGCACGCTGGCGATCGTCTGAAGGATACGGCTGGCGATCTGGTACGGGTCGCCCTGCGAGTTCGGGCGGCGGTCTTCCAGGTAGCCCTTGTAGCCGTTCTTTGGGAAGCTGTTCGGCACGCGGATCGATGCGCCGCGATTGGCGACGCCGTAGCTGAACTTGTTCCACGGCGCCGTCTCGTGCTTGCCGGTCAGGCGCTTGTCGTTGTCCGGGCCGTAGACGTTGATGTGTTCCATCAGGTTCTTCTCGAACGCGCCCATGAGGTCGTGGAAGTACTTTTCGCCGCCGATCTCGCGCATGAACTTCGTGGAGAAGTTGGTGTGCATGCCCGAGCCGTTCCAGTCGGTATCGCCGAGCGGCTTGCAGTGCCAGTTCACGTCGACGCCGTACTTTTCGCCCAGGCGGATCAGCAGGTAACGCGCGACCCACATCTGGTCGGCGGCGGTCTTGGAGCCCTTGCCGAACACCTGGAATTCCCACTGGCCCTTGGCCACTTCGGCGTTGATGCCTTCGTGGTTGATGCCGGCGGCCAAGCACAGATCGAGGTGTTCTCGGGTGATCTTGCGGGCGACGTCGCCCATCAGGCCGTAGCCGACGCCGCAGTAATACCGGCCTTGGCCTTCCAACGGGAAACCCGACGCGGGGAAGCCGAGCGGCTGGCCGTTCTGGTACAGGAAGTATTCCTGCTCGAAGCCGAACCAGGTGTCCGCGTCGTCGAGGATCGTCGCGCGGGCGTTGCTCGCGTGCGGCGATCCATCGGGGAGCATGACTTCGTTCAGGACGATCGCGCCGTTCGGCACTTCCGGATCAGGGTAAATGGCGACGGGCTTCAGCACGCAGTCGGAGTTGTGGCCTTCGGCCTGCTGCGTCGAGCTACCGTCAAATCCCCAGAGCGGCACCTGTTCGAGCGACGGGAACGAGTCGAAGTCCTTCACCAGCGTCTTCCCGCGCAGGTTGGGCGTGGGCTTGTAACCGTCGAGCCAGATGTATTCCAGTTTGAACTTTGCCATAGGGATCAGTTTCCATCTACCACGCAAGTCGCGCCGAATCGACTCACCAGTGGTTTGTACCTAACCACTTTCCTACCGGGTTTCGGCGGTAAACCCTGGTCACGTGGCTGCCGACAGCGGCAGCCAATTCATAAACCTGTTCAACGAATGAATTTGCGCCATATGGCGCGCGTTTGGTCGTTGGCCGTTTTCCTGCAGTGCTCGACGTGATCATCGCGTCATCCACACGTCATGCCTGCGACTGCCCGATAAATCATGCAAAAACCGTGCGAGCCCGAAAATTATCAAATCCGCAATTCCCGGTGCGCGCGTTTGCAGCAGATGGCGAGCGATTTGGCGCGCCTGCCCAATTCGTCAGCGGTCGGCTCTCCTTTCGCGGTAACCTGTTGTGTGGTGGCGGAGGCGGCGATGGACGGGAGCGAGTGAAATTCGGTGAAAGAGGGCGGGTCGGCGTGGCGTCTGTGGAAAGGCGGGGGGCTGGCAAGTCGGCGTGCGCGCTGAATTGTCGGAATTGGTTAGCTAGAATGATCCTGTCGTGGCCGCATATTCAAAATGGGTTGTTGCGAAACCTATGGGCGGAATCCGTTTTACGGATTATCCGGTCTAATTAAAGCTATCCCTGCGGCTGATTGCCGCAGGTCATTGATTTCGCCGTGAAAACGGCTTCGCTATGTCGGTGAGGTTGCGGTACACCCGCTTTCTCACGATCATCCGCCGGCTCGATTCCGCAAGCCGGAAGGGGATGTTGAGCCTCGTTCGGGCGAGGTTCTCGAGGATTGAACGGACGCGGTACTTTTTGCTGCTCTAAAAGCTGGGATGCACGATGTCTCGTACTGAATGGGTCTGTCTTGAATTGCTTGAAGGCCGACAACTCCTTGCTTCTTCCATAGGCACGGGCACGACGGCGAACATCATCGGCCCGACCTCGGGCGTCACCGCCCAGGCGGTGAATCCGCGGACGACCGGCGTGTCGTTCAGCGCCGAAACCGGCGGCAAGGCGGATCGCGATGCCGCGATCCTGCTGGACATCCAACTCGGCGATGGCGGAGGGGTGAAGGAGACGTCGCTCCTACGCGCCCAGTTCGCCATTTTTGAGGTGGGCGGCTCCTCCACTGCGATCGACACCGGCCTCGTCCAGACGTCGGGCGGCGGCGATACGCTGTCGGTCAAGCCCACGTCGCTGCTCAAGGCCAACACGCAGTACCGCATCGAGTTCAACCAGCGCAACGACCTCGACAAGATCACCGACGTCGCGAACCAGCCGTTCGAGCCCGCAATTTACACCTTCACCACCGGTACGAACTATCAGCAGCCCGACCCGATCATCAAGTTCGATAAGACGACCGTTAAAACGCGGGCGACCAACGGCTCGTACTCCGCGGTGACCATCGGACCCGACGGCAGGCTCTACGCCGCCACGTTGGAAGGGTACATCTATCGTTACGACATCAACCCGACGAACGGCACGCTTTCCAACGAGGTGACCTACGATATCGTCCGCCAGAACAACGGTGGGGCGCGGTTCATCACGGGCCTCACGTTTGATCCGCGTTCGACGGATCCGAACAATCCTGTCTTGTGGGTCAGCCATGGCCAGGCGAAGTTTGGGGACAGCCTGAACTCCGGTTCGGGAATCCTCAATCGGGCGGACAACTACACCGGCAAGATATCGCGTCTTTACGGCAACAACCTCAGCATCTATCAGGATGTGATCATCAACATCCCCCGGTCGGTGAAGGATCACCTGAACAACCAGATCAGCTTCGATCCGATCAACAAGAGCCTTTACTTCCTCATCCCCAGCCACTCGGCGATGGGCGCAGCAGACGCCACCTGGGGCAACCGCGCGGAAGAACTGACGACCGCCGCGATGATGCGGCTGCAGCTTCGCAACCGCGGCACGCGCCTTGGCATTGAGGAGTGGCTCGCCGAACGAGGCCCGATCGACCTGAATCCGTCAGCCCGATACAACCCGCTGAAAGGCATAAATCCTCTGCGATTTTATGCCTACGGGATTCGTAACGCGTACGACTCCGTCTTTCACAGCAACGGCAAACTCTACGTGCCCGGCAACAGCTCGGCGGCGGGCGGCAATACGCCGGACGATCCGAGCACGCCCGCAAACGAGGCGATCAACGGCGTGCAGCAGTTCATCGAGGATTTCCTCTTCGATGTTGTCGAGGGCGGCTACTACGGCCATCCAAATCCGACGCGCGGACAGTATATTTTGAATGGCGGGAACCCAACCAGCTCCAAGGACCCAAACCAGATCAATCAATATCCGGTCGGCACCCAGCCCGACCCGAATTACGTTCCGCCCGCGTTCAGCTTCGGCAAAAACCAGTCGCCGAACGGCGTGATCGAGTACAAGTCCAACGCGTTTGGCGGACGGTTGAAGGGGTCGCTGATCGTCGCCCGTTACAGTAGCGGCGACGACCTCGCGATCGTCACTCCTCGTGCTGATGGCACGTTCACAACGGCAAGCGAAAAGCTTGGCGTCACAGGGTTTACGGGCTTCACCGGCAACACGCTTAACCCGCTGGACCTCGTTGAAGACACGCGCAATGGCAACATCTACGTGATCTCGCTGGTCGATCGCTTCGGTCAAGGCTCGATCTCGCTGCTCAAGCCGATGCGTGGCACGCCGACGCTCAGCACCACGCGATTGGTGAACTACGATAACGCGGCGGGGGACAGGGAAGGGCCTTCGAAGAGCGTTACGCTCACCAACACCGGCAGTGGCGTGCTGACCATCACCCGAAATAACATCCGGCTCACCGGCGGGGACAAGCGCAGCTTTGTCGTGACCGATTTTCCGGCCACCGATATCACGCTTACGCCCGGCCAGAGCCACACCTTCACAGTAAAATACGTCGCCATTGATGCCACGCTTCGGCGGGCGAACCTGGCAATCTATACCGACGCTGATCCGAACAACCCCTACACGGTCGTGCAGCTTCGCGGCGCGGTAACGGGGGTTACGCCGCTGTCCGCGCCGGCGAACGCTTCAGCGCCGGTGGCGACTGGAACGGTCGTAGCGGTTCGATCGGTTGGGCAGTCTATTTTCGGTCAGGATGCGATCGAAGATAAGGATTTGCTGACCCAGCTCTTATAAGTGGTGTAGTAGGGTGGTGCTGGACCGCGGTCTCCATCTGGGAGACGGTCTGGAAATAGGCGGCCGTCGTACCTCGAGGGAGCTCGCGGCGTCGCATGCGTTGTTGTTTCGTGTGTGTGGGGTTGTTCAGCACGGGATTCAAGTTATGCAGTCGAAGTTCAGCATCGAAAACCTGGAAAACCGAGTATTCCTTTCCGCCAGCCCGGCCAGCGCGCAAATCGTCGGCGACACCGGCGGGGTCGTTGCCGCCGCCAAGGCGAAGGCCACTGCCGCGCCGAGCATCTCGATCACCCAGCGTACGATGTATTTCAATACCGTGCAGGGACAAACTCAGACGCAAATCCTGCGGATCACCAACAACGGCAATGCCAACCTCGACCTGTTGCCCGGCTCGGTGACGCTGAGGGGCGGAGCCCGCAAGAACTTCGTGGTCAACTTTCCGGAAGGCGGGTTCTCGGTGAAGCCCGGCCGCCGGCTCGACCTGGAGATCACGTTCCGCTCGCCCGTCGGGGAAGCGGTGGAGGTGAAGGTCGCCCGGCTGATCATCGTCACCAACGATCCGAAGATCCCTGCGGTTTCGGTCGGCCTGCGCGGCCTGCCGACGACCGGCATCGGCGGCTCGCATGAGCCGTCGCTGGCCCGCGTGCTCGAAACCTTCAATCTCCCGACCAACGTCGGCGACGCGACGCCCGAAGAATATCAGCTCGGAACGCCCCTCGCGGGCAACGACGAAGTCAAGGTGCAGCAACTGGTGAAGGCCGGCCCGGGCGCCGTCTCGATCCGTCCGTTGGCGGTCTTTGGCACGGACAACGGCCCGGCGGTGCGGCTGGGCACGTATACGCCGGGAATGCCCGATTCGCTCAAGCCGCTCTGGTATGTCCCGCGTGAAGACGCCCAGTCCGTCGCGCCCAAGGTGTACGGCCAGACGCTCATCGATCCTGGCGACCAGCCGTTCGGCCTCTTCGCCGAGTTCCCCGGTTTCACGAACACCAACGGCATGGCACGCAACGTCTATTCCGAAGACGGGCTGAACACGGTTTGGGAGCCGAAGAACGACCAGCTCCGCAAGATGCGGTTCTATCCCTTCGTCGATCAGTTCGGCAACGCCGCCCCGAATACCTATCTCGTGGCGATCGAAGAATATACGGCCGAGTATGACTATCAGGACCTCGTCTTCATCATTACCAACGTCAAACCGCTTAGCGCGGCCGCCGATGTGCCGGTGATTGCAGTGAGCAATTTTGCCGGTGCCCCCACGAACGACCGCCTGGTCTTCAACAAGGTCGAAATTCCCGATCAGGCCTATCCCAATATCACCCGCCTGCAAAACACCGTCCGGCTGACCAATACCGGCACGACAGACCTGGTGGTGACCGCCAAGACCACCGGCAATTTCGTCATCGACCGCGGCGGCGGCACGAACGTTGTGGTCAAGCCCGGCGCCACCCGCGACGTGCAAGTGCGTTTCACCGCCACCAGCGGCAGCGTGCATAGCGGAACGCTGGAGTTCACCAGCAACGACCCGGATCACCCGGTCGTCACCCTCACCCTCAAGGGTTACTGGCAGCAGTACAGCGAGTTCATCCCGAGCAACCGCAAGAGCGTCGAACCGACCTCGCGGCAAATCGTGCAGGACATCTTCGGTTACACCACGAACCTGACCTACGCCGGCCAAAACCTCAGCGGCAGCGGCAGGGTGGCGGCGGTGGGGGATGAGATCCTCTCGCCCTACTGGCAAGCTGCGGACGACGGCCCGGTGAAGATCACCATGCTTGCCTCGTTCCACGGGCAGACCTACGTGGACTCCAAGACCGGCCAGACGCTCCCGGCCCAGTCGTATGTCGGCTGGTACGAAAAGGGCAAATCGACGACGACGTCCGGCCGGCTCAACCTCTTCAGGCACGGCAAAGGCGATGGCCAGATGATCCTGCCGCGCCACGAGAACTCCAAGACCTCCGCCTACGCCGCCGGGCAGTTCAATCCGGGCGGCAAGACCTTCGGTTTCATCGTTGAAGGCAAGGAAGTCAGCGATCCCAAGCTTAACCCTGATCCCCAGGGCCGCACCGGGTACGGCCATTTCGTCCGGTTCTGGCCCGCGTACGACGCCGAAGGAAAGCTCATCCCCAACACGTACCTGATGCTCCACGACTACAATCGCGAGTACACCAATTACGACTACAACGACAACATCTTCCTCGTCCAGAACATCGTTCCCGAGAACGCCGTAAAGTCGCCGCTGACCGTCTTCTCCGAAGAGACGAGGAAGGGCGCCCGCATCAGCTTCACCAGCCCGGCCACGGGCGCGAAGATCATGGGCTTCCGCGTTTACCGCTCGTCCACCGTCAACGGCGCGTACCAACTGCTGAACCCCGAGCTGCTCGACCGCCGCCCGGTGACGACCTTCGTTGATACCAGCGTGACCGCCGACCAGACGTTCTACTACAAGATCGTCAGCGTCGGTGCCCGCGGCGTGGAATCTGCGCCGGTGTATGTGAAAATCTAGTCACGTTCGTCCTGCAGTGTTCTGCCTTAATGGGAGCCATTTTGCCTCCCGGTCACCCCGTGTGATCGGGAGGCGACGTTTTGCGCAACGCGAGCCGCGCGCTACCACTCGAGCATGACGGCGGATATCGTTTGTGCCATGCGAAACAACCTCTGCGCCTCGATTGCGTCATTGCTCACGATCGCCGCCTTCGCTTCGGTCCCGTCGCGCGCCAGGGCCGCGGACGACGCGGAATTGATCGCGCCTTATGTCGCCGAACGTACGATCGCCGTCGTTCGAATTGATGCCGAAAAAGTAAGCCTGACGAAGCTGGCCGTGTGGTACATCGACTCGATGAAGCGTGCCAACGCGCCCGCCGATCTGATCCAGGGCATGGAGATGCAGCTCAAGATGGGCGCGGCGATGGCCCAGCAGCAGTTCGATAAGGTGAAGCAGGCCGGCGTAAAGAACGTGCTGTTGGTCGTCAACCTGGACGAACGCGATCAGCTCCACCCGATCTTCATCGCTCCGGCGGTGGCGAACATGGAGCAGTTCAAGCAGGTGGTGCAGCCGCTGCAATTGTCGGTCATCAAGTCGGACGGCGACTTCATTGCTACCGACCGTCGTTATGCCGAAAAGCTGGCCGACCTCAAGCCGGCCAAGCGAGACGAACTCGTAAGCGGCCTGGCCAACGCCGACTCGGCCATCACGATCTCAGCGGCGCTGCCCGAATCGTTCCGCGCCAAGCTGGCGGTCGACTACCCGACTATTCAGACCAGCGATGATGAAATCGAGAGTCAGGTTTTGCTCGACGGCATCCGCCATGCGCTCGTGAAGATCGACATCCAGCCGACGCTCGGCATCCATTACACCGTTCAGTCCTCCGACGAGGCGGCCGCCAAGGCGCTGAAGGACCTCATCAGCGCCCAGACTGAGAAGCAGGCCGCCCATCCGGAACTGGCCAGCGTTGTCGGATTGCTGCGGTCGGTCGCGCCGGCGCAGCAGGGCAGCAAGCTGACGCTCGAACTGAAGGAGGCCGACCTCGACAAGCTCGTGGCCGAAAGCGTTCCTGCGATGTTGAAGGCGCGCGAGGCCGCCAACCGCGTGAAGTCGGCGTCGAACATCCGGCAACTGATGATGGCCAGCATCATGTTTACCAACGAGAACAAAGGGCAGACGCCCGCCACCCTGAAGGATCTCGAAAAACTCCTTGGCGGCCCCGTCGCGCTGGCCGCGATTTTGACCAACCCCCTTCGCCCGGAACTGCGACAGGAAGGCTACGTGCTCGTGCCGGCGCTGGAAGGGCAGATCGTGAAGGTCAAGGATCCCTCGAACCGCCTGGCGGTCTACGAGGCCGGCGACTTTGGCCAAGGCATCAACGTCGGCTTCTGGGACGGCCACGTCGAATGGATCGCCGACAAGGCTCGCTTCGACCAACTCCTCGCCACCGCCCAAGGCAAGTAATCAGAAACCCTCCGGTCGCCGGCCGGAAAAATCACGCGTTTCGTCGCGATTGATCGTCCTTGCTTGACAGGACTTGCCGCTCCCATAGCATCGCCCGCTCGATAGACCGACAAAAACTTTGGAGTAATAACCATGGCCAAGAAGACCGTTGCCGACGTGGATGTGAAGGGAAAGAGGGTTCTGATGCGGGTGGACTTCAACGTCCCGCTCGACAAGGAACTGAAGATCACCGATGACCGCCGGATCGTGCAGGCGCTGCCGACCATCAAGAGCGTCATCGACCGCGGCGGCAAGCTGATCCTCATGAGCCACCTTGGCCGTCCGAAGGGCGGGCCTGAGCCGAAGTACTCGCTGAAGCCCTGTGCCGAACACCTCAGCAAGCTGCTGGGCAAGAAGGTCACCTTCACCAGCGACTCGATCGGCAACGAAGTGCAGCAGGCCGTCAATAACATGAAGGACGGCGACGTCGTCCTGCTTGAAAACCTTCGCTTCCACAAGGAAGAGGAAAAGAACGCCCCGAACTTCGCGCAGCAGTTGGCGGCGCTGGGCGACGTTTACGTCAACGACGCCTTCGGCACCGCCCACCGCGAACACGCCAGCACGTTTGGCGCAGCCCAGGCCATGCAGGGCAAGCCGCGCGTGATCGGCTTCCTCATTCAGAAAGAATTGAAGTTCCTCGGCGACGCCGTCTCGAACCCGGCGCGCCCGTTCGTCGCCATCCTTGGCGGCGCGAAGGTGTCGGACAAGATCCAGGTCATCGAGCAACTGCTCGGCAAGGCCGACACGCTGCTGATCGGCGGGGCGATGGCGTACACGTTCTTCCTCGCCCAGGGCAAGACCATCGGCGGCTCGCTCGTCGAGAAGGACAAGGTTGACCTGGCCAAAGGTCTGCTCGAGAAATCCGGCGGCAAGATCAAGCTGCCGGTCGACACGGTCGTCGCCGACGGGTTCGATGCGACGGAAACCAGTGTGGTCGAGGGCAACATCCCGGAGAACAAGAGCGGCTTCGACATCGGCCCGAAAACGCGCGAGCTGTTCAAGGCCGAGTTGGCCAGCGCCAAGACGGTGATCTGGAACGGCCCGATGGGCGTATTCGAGAAGCCGCACTTTGCCAAGGGCACCGAGGCCGTCGCGCAGGCGGTCGCCGACGCCACCGCCAACAGCGGCGCGATCACCATCATCGGCGGCGGCGACTCCGCCGCGGCGATCGAGCAACTCAAGCTCGCCGACAAGGTCAGCCACGTCAGCACTGGCGGCGGAGCGTCGCTGGAGTTCCTGGAAAACGGCCACTTCAGCACGCTGGATATCCTGGACTGATTACACGAGCGCATGTAATCCATTTACGAAAAGAGAAAAGGTAAGGTTGCCGGACGATTGCGCATCGTCCGGCAACTTCGTTTCCTAGCCCTTGTAGCTCAACACCGGCCGCAACGTGCGGTCGACGCGGACGAGGTCGTGTTGGGCACGCATGACGGCCCGCACGTCCTTATAGGCTGACGGCGATTCATCGCGCAGATGCTCGGCGCGGCGGTAATCGAACCAGACGCCCTGCATCTCTTGGTGAAGCCGGCGTTCGCCGATCGATTGCTTGGCCTGCTGTCGGCTCAGGCGTCGGCCGGCGCCGTGGGCGCTGGAGGATAAAGCCGCAGCGCAACCACGGCCGGTGACGTGGTAGCTTATCGTTCCCATCGATCCGGGCACCACGCCCGCTACGTCCTCGCCGGCCGGCATTGCGCCCTTACGATGGACGAGCCAGTCGTGGTCGCCGTGACGCTCGCGGACGACGTGGTTGTGATCGATGTTGCAAAGCGAAGATCGATCCGCCCTCGCGCTGATCGACGACCGCAATACGTTCGCAACGCGGTCCGCCATGGCTTGCCGATTGGCGGTGGCGTAGTCGCGGGCCCAGCGAAGGTCGTGCAGGTACGACTGGCCCGCCGGCGTTGAGCTATCGATCGCCCGCAGGTTTCCGCCGACTGGTTCCGCGCGGGCGAGGTGATGATCGCGAATTGCCTGACCCATCAGTCGCGATCCGCTGTGGATCATCAGCCACAGCCGGCCGTCGTGTTCGTCGGCTTGGAGTTCGACGAAGTGATTCCCGCCGCCGAGCGTGCCGAATTGCAGTACGCCGGCATCCTTGCGAAACGCTTCCAGCGATCGCTCGCTCAGCGGCCGTTTCAATAGTTCCGCCGGCATCGGCATGGTCGCCGCGCGGTGCCGCCGGACGGTCGGGATCGCCCGGCCGATCTCCGACAGCACCTTGCCTGCGATCGCGCCGTCTGCCAGCGCGTCGGCTTCGGTGTCAAACGCCATCGCCAGCATGCCGCAGCCGATGTCGCCGCCGACGGCCTGCGGGTAGATCAGCGTGCGCGTGGCGAACGCCGTGCCGACGCACACGTCGAGGGCGACGTGTGCGTCGGGCATGATGGCGATGTGTTGCACATCCGGCGCGCGGCGCAGCCGGGCGAGCAAGGACGACA
>JBBCIV010000275.1:0-19572 GCA_037189665.1 Phycisphaerae bacterium
GAACTCGCCGACGATCAGCGGATCGGCCCCGCCGTGTCCGCCTTCGATGTGCGGAATGGCGACCTGGTAATCGCCGCGTTCTTTGAAGCCGGTTCGCTTGTTCCAGACGCGGATCTCGCACTTGCCCGGCTCATCGCCGACTTTCTCGATGCGGCCCTCGGTGCCGATGATCGTGAAGTTTCGCCACGCGTCCGGCGTGTAGTGGCAATGCTGATAGGTGTCCAGCACGACGTTGTCCAGCCGCAGCAGGACGTGGTTCAGATCATCGACGTCGATGTTCGGGCTCAGGTGTCGCTGCGAGAGCGGCGGCCAGTTGTCGGCAGACCAACTGGCGTCGGGGCGATCGGTTTCGGCGCGGCGCGATCGCCGGTCGCGATCGCGGCGCACGGATAATCCGTCTGATATCGCCCTGAACAGGAAGGAATAACCGCGATGATTCCCCGCGCCCTGCTCGCCTCTTGCGCCGCCGTGATCGCGCCGATTCTTGCTGCCGCGGCTCAGCCAACCGGCGATGCCTCCATCGTCGAAAAGACGCCCGGCCTCGTTGCCTTCTGGACGTTCGGCGAAGAATCGGGCAAGCCGCGACAATCGCAGGGCACGAAGCAGTCCCACTCACTTGAAGAAGTCGGCGGGCCGATCGAGCGCGTTGAGGAAGGTCCGTTCTCCGGCTTTTCCGCCGACCTGACCGGCAAGCAATACTTCCGGATCAAGCATGCCGACCTCGGCGACCTCAACATCCACGGCCAAGACGCGCAGGTGAGCATGTTCGCCGTCGTGTTCATCCGCGACGTCGAAAAGAGCCGCACGATTGCCGGCATCTGGAGCGAGGGCAAAGGCGCCCGCGACGACACCGGCACGCGCCAGTACGCGCTCCTGCTGCACATGCCCGCGTACGGCGGAGCCCGACGCGTCGTGCCACACATCTCCAGCGAGGGCGGCGTCACCCGGCGGAACGATGGTTCAGCCTTGCCTTGGAACGCCGACTACGCCTCCAGCGTATCCGAGGTGCCCGAAGGCAAGTGGTGTACCGTCGGCTTCACGTACGATTCGAAGTACATCCGCGCCTACCTCAACGGCGTGATGGAAGAGCGCGAACTCGATCCCGTCAAAGACCGCCGGCAGGATCGCTACTTCACGACCGAGGGCCCCGACGGCAAGGACCGCGGGATGAACCCCTACTATCACGGCCGCGGCATTTTCACGTATGACCCGGCCAAGCACGCGAGCGCTCGCATCGCCCCGTCCGACTTCACCGTCGGCGCTCGTTACGCCGAAGGTTCGATGTTCGTCGACGCGTTCCGCGGGAAGTTCGGCGCGCTGGCGGTCTTCGACCGCGCGCTCACGGGCGACGAAATGAAGAAACTGCACGACGCCGCGCAAATCGACGCGCTCAATGCTCGTGCCGATCAGTAAGTTTTTGGCTCCTCACGCACCATGAAACTCCACTACGACGCTTCCGGCCTTTCGCCGGCCATCGTGAACGCGCTCGAGCTATTCCGCGAAGACCTGCCGGAATTCACGCCTGACAATTCAGGAAAACCCATCGCCCTCCATGCCCGGCTCGGCGGCGCCGTCGCCGGCTTCGACTACGACGGCCGCTCGCTCACGCTGCGCGGGCCGACGATTCCCCAGTTGCTGCGAGGCCTGGCGATGTGGCGCGGCTTCGCCGCCGCAGGGGATATTCCGAAATCTTACGAAGAACAGACGTCATTCGAATCCATCGGGCTGATGGTCGACGCGTCGCGCAACGCCGTCCCCAAAGTGGCGACCGTCAAGCTCATCCTCCGCCGGATGGCACTTCTGGGCATGAACCAGCTCATGCTCTACACCGAGGACACCTACGAGGTGCCCGAACAACCCATGATCGGCTACCTGCGCGGCCGCTACTCGCAAGCAGAACTCCGCGAGATCGACCAGTACGCCGCCGTGCTGGGCATCGACGTCATCCCCTGTATCCAGGCGCTGGCGCACCTCGAGCAAATGCTGCGATGGCCCAACTTCAGCAATGTGCTGGACACCAAGGACATCCTGCTCGTCGGCGAACCGAAAACCTATGAACTGCTCGAGCAGATGATCTCCGCCGCCAGCGCGCCGTTCCGCAGCCGGCGCATCCACCTGGGCATGGACGAGGCCCACGACATCGGGCTCGGCAAATATCGCCAGTTGCACGGAACAAAACCGAGATTCGAGATCCTCTCAGCCCACCTCCAGGAAGTGCACGAGATCTGCCGAAGGCTCGGCCTTTCGCCGATGATCTGGAGCGACATGTACTTCCGCCTCGCCAGTTCCACCGGCGACTACTACTCGCCTGACGCCCGCATTCCGGAAAGCGTCGTCGGCCAGATTCCGAAGGACTTGCAGCTCGTCTACTGGGACTACTATCACTGCAACACGGATTTCTACCGCGACTGGATCGATCGACATAGCGTCACCGGCAACCCTCCGCTGCTGGCCTGCGGCCTCTGGACGTGGGGCCTCTTCTGGGCCGCCCTTTCGTTCACCCGCTACACCTCGGAGGCCGCGCTGCAGGCGGCCAAAGACCGGAAGGTGAAGGAAATCTTCACCACCGCCTGGGGCGACGACGGCACGGAGGCCGACTACCTTTCACTCCTGATGGGCCTCACCCATTTCGCCGCCAACGCGTACACGACGGGCGACATCGCCAGCGACGAGATGCTCCGGCGCGATTTTCGCGGCGCCTGCGACGCCGACTGGGACGCCTGGTATCTGATCGGTCGGCTCGACGATGGCGCTCCCGGCCTGCCGAGCATTCGCGAGCTGTCCGGCGGCGAAGCGCCGGCGGACATGAAGCCGGAATGGATCGATCGACACGACATCAACTGGATCGTCGCCAACCCGAGCAAGACCTTCCTCTGGCAAGACCCGCTGCTCGGCATCGCCGATGGTCATCTTTGCCCCGAGTGGAAGCTCGGCGAACACTTTCACACCCTGGCCGAAAAACTGGCTGACCCGCGTCACCAGGACCCTCGTTGGAAGCGGCACGAGTTTCCGCTCGCGATCGCGAAGACCGTCGCCCTCAAGGCCGAGCTTGGCTACAACATCCACAAGGCATACCAAGCTGGCGATCGAGCCACGCTGACAAAGCTTTGCGACGAAACGATCCCCGACACCCTTTCAGCATGTGAAGAGGCCCACGAAGCGCACCGACGACTCTGGCACTCGCTCTACAAGCCGTTTGGCTGGGAAGTGATCGAGGCGAGGTACGCCACGCTTGAGGCGCGGCTGCGAACCGCTCAACTGCGAATCAGACAATGGCTGGGCGACGAAATCGAGTCGATCGAAGAGCTTGATGGCCCACGATTGCCGACCATGCCCTGGGTGAAGGGCCGAATGGCCAGCGGCGGCTGGTATCGCAAGCTGGTGAGCCCGAGCACGATCATCTGATCGTGGCGCTTCACGAGCGCAGCAGCAGCAGGCGTTCGAACGCACCGCGGACGAGCGCCCGCTCGTCCGACGTCCATCGCTCCTCTTCCGCGTTCACCGGTTCGCCGATCGCCCGCTTAGCGCGCGCCACGGCGAGATGCAATTGCCAGGTGTGATCTTCGCGCGTCGGATGCGGATCGTGCGAATCATCGATGGCAGGGACGATCGGGCGACCCGGGATGACCGAGCTATTGGGGACGGGCTCGACCAGCAACGCCGCCAGCGTCTCCAAAATCGTCTTCCGAGACAGCTTCACGCCGGCATTCGTAAGCCTTTCGATCGTCAGCGCGACCGCCGTGCGAACGTTCAGCGGCAGCGACCGATCTGCCGACAGGGAGGCGAGGGTGGCCTCGCAACGCTCGGTGCCGCACGATCGCAACAGCGTGACCGCCGTCACCCAGTTCGGGACGGTAAAGCGGCTCGGCTCGCCAACGGCGTCGATTCCGACTTCGCGCGATTCGATCGCGCGAAGCAACCGCGGCTCAGCCCGCCGATCTCCCCAGGCGGCAAGCACGGCGGCGGCAAGCCAGCTCGTCGTCGGATTGCCTGACGTCACGAGGTCTGCCACATCGCCGATCGCCTGTTCGCGATTTTGGTAGACGTGCCACAGCCTCGCCGTCGGCTGGCCGGCGCGGAGATCGGCCAGGCCTGCCTCAACCTCAACCGAGGGATGTTCGCGATGTCGCAATGCGCCGGACCGCGTCAGGGCGGCGCGCAGCTCATCCATCGATACGGAACGCGAATCTCCGCCGCTTTGACGCGACATCGCCGCGGCGAGCCCGGCGGCCTCGCCCAAACGCTGGATATCGCGCTGTTGGCGGCAGGAATAGTTCGCGTCGTGTGAGACGCCCATCGCGCGGCAGGCGATCCACACGTTGTCCAGATCGCGCGGGATGATCATGCGATACGGCATTTCGCATGCCGTCTTTCCCGTGCGCCATTGTCGGCAGACCCACACCCAGAAAACGGCTTCATCCGTCTCAAATTCGTAGTCGACCGAGTGATTGTCGAAATGCGCGGCGGTCAGGCCGATCGCGTCGTCAAACGTGCGATGTTCAACCTGGTCGGCCAGGGTGAGCACGTAATCCGTCTCGATGTGCCTCCCCTGCCGCAGCCCGATGGCGGGCGCGATGTAGGTCGGCCGGTCGCCGTCGCAGTAGCCGCGCGTGTAGGGGTCGCACACGTAATGGGCGATGCCGACGAGCCGGGCGCGGGTGAGATCCTGCGAATCAGTTGAATCGACCCAGCCGGAGTCGTAGTTCACGATCGACATGGTCAGTTCACGTTCGCCGTGATGCATCCGGCCGGACGATTGGGTGAAGGCATGCAGGATGCCATCGCCAACGCGACCTTTGCGAAACGACGCGCCGGCAAGCGCGCACAGGTCGCCGTCGCCGGTAGAATCGATCCACGCATTAGCGCGAAGTTCGACCGCGCCTTCGGCGCTGGAACAAAGGGCGCTTCGGATGCGCCGGCCGTCCTTTTCGACACGGCAGAGCATCGTGCCCGGCATGAAACGAACGCCGGCCTCCTCCATCATCTGCATCAACGCCAGTTTTTTGGCCTCAGGATGGAAACCTCGTATCCGAGCTTTGGGCCCGAATAACAGGCCGAGTTGCTTCACGCGTTCGTCCACCTCGTCCTGCAAGCCGCCGGCAACGCCGTGATAGTAGAGATGAATCCCCCCGCCCGTCCCGATGCCGCCGGGAAAGTTGAAGGGATCAAAAACGATGACCGACGCGCCCGCACGAGCCGCAGCGATGGCGGCGAACGCCCCGCCAGTGCCGGCGCCGGCGATGGCGACGTCGGCCGACTCCGTTATCGCTTCAATGGGCGGATCAGGCGCGCCGACCGTCGCCCTTACAACCGGGCAGCTTTCCACGCGTCGAGCGGCCTCCAATCCAAGACTGGCCCGGGCGCCAAGCGTCGCAACCACGCCGGCAAGGAGCCCCGGCGATGCGCAAACGACATTGCCGAAGGACAACGCTTGCGCAGACGCTTCCCCATTCAGATACACGGGCAACGGCTCGACGCTACAGTGGCTGACGATCGCTTCCAATTGCATCGCCGTGAGTTGCTGGCGTGCCGCCTGAAGCACTTGGATAATCTGCGGTGGTCGGATCAGACCAGGCGATGCAAGCGTCAGCACGCGCTCGGTCGGCCACAGCGTGCGGTCAAGGCCCGACGGCAGCGCGCCGGCCGGCCAATCGTGATACTGGTAGAACGCGCGCCATCGCCATTCGGTCGGAGTGCGCGGCGCGAGTTGACGATTGGCCATCCGGGCAATCTCGCCCGTTTCCGAAGCGTCGATCCAGCGTTCAGCAACAATGCGTTGCAAGCCGCTGCGCGTCGCGATCACGACCGATTCGAGCAACTCGCCGCCGTTGCTCATCTGCGCCGCTACGGGCGCGATGTAAAACAGCGTGGGTAGTTCCGCACGGCGAATCAGGCTCGCCGCCATCACCTCGGCGATCGCGCCGTCGAACCTGCCGTCCAAGCCGACAGCATCGCGCTGGGCGAGTTGACGCAACAGCTCCCGCCACGCCGGCGCATCGCTCTCCCCCACCTCCTGCGCAAACGATCGGCCGGATTCCCAGAGGAGATCGGAGGCGCGATGAAAGAGCAGCACGCGTTTACCCTGCGCATGCAGCTCCATCGCCGCGATATAAGCGGCGTAGCCACTGCCGTAGACCGCCACGTCGAAACGCTGGTCAAAATACGAGGCCGACATGATGGATCATCCGATCGATTTGAGCAGGAACTGGCCCGGCTCCAGCGTCACGCGTTCTTCTCCGCCCGGGCGATGCAGGTGCACGGTGTGCGGGCTTCGGAAATCGACGTTCTGCAGGCAGATCGTCCCGGAGTCCGGAAAGTAAGAGAACGCGACGTACTCACACTCGCGGCCGGTGTTGACGCCGTCGTCGCTGATCCAAACCTGCCCGCGCGATCGCGACGCAAGGTGATGGAAGATCGTGCCGATGAGCCCCTTTGACCCGACGCGTGCCCCCGGCCCTTCATCGATGTTCATCGCGCCGGGATAGGCCCAGGAGTTCAGAAAGTAGACCGTTCCCTTGCCGCAGCGGCGGCGCAGCAGCATCGGGGTCGCGTGCTCGTCATCCACCACCAGGGGGACGGCATCCGGATCGGTGATCTCGATATCGCCAACCGGCTGGGCGATGATGCCGAACCGTCGCGGGAACTTGAAGCCGAGTTCGTCGGAGTCGTGCGGCGCGGTCGCCCAGTAGAACCGCTCGCCCGGCCCCTTCACGCGCACGCCACACAGGTCGGAGAAATCGCCGCCGTTGATCAGTTCGTCGACGCGGTAAGAGCTGTAGTTCCGGGTAACGTTGGTGGAGAGGTGCGGGATGCCGATGAAAAGCACGCCGCCCGCCTCGACGAAGCCCTTCAGGGCAGCGTATTGCTGAGGCGTCGCGGTATTCCAGCCGGAGAACAGCAGCGTCTTATAGTGCTTCGACAGAAACTCCGCCGTCGCGCCGTTGCCCGCCAAACTGATGATGTCCACCATCCCGAACGGCGTTCCCGAAAGGAAGTGATTTGGATACGGATCGATCACGTTCCGCAGCGGGTAGAAGATCTCCTTGACGATGTCCCACGCCCGCTCCGGCGCCCCCTCAAACCATTGCGGATTGAGGTCGGCCAGGCGATAGGCGCCGGCGATCGCCATGTTCGGATTGAACGTGTGATTGCAGAGGTCGTAGTTGCCCTTGGCGATCGCCAGCGTGGTTTCGGGCTGCCCGGCGGGCGTGCCGTTGGCTTTGACGAAATCGTAAAAGTCGGAGATCTCCTTGCGATACCGTCGGCAGTACGGGGAGTTGTAGTCGACCTTGTGAAAGTGCTTCTTCGCCTCCTCCACAAAGGGGATGAACTTCAACGGCGGCTTGCCACCCCACGATACGTCCGACGGCTTCAGCGGCACGCGCGGAAAATCGAACTTCGGCGAATCCTCGCAGAGCGACGCCTCGACAAACCAGTTGCCGCTCTCGTTGATGATCATCTTGCAGCCGGCGAGGTACTTCTGGTACATCGACGCGCGCAGGAGGTAGAACTTCTCCTCCGTCTGCCACGGAATCCACGAATAATGCTCGTGCGCCAGGTGCGATCCCCACAGCGGAAGATCGTATTGCCGATACAGCCCGCGGGAGAGCGCCGAGGCGACATTCAAATGTCGAAACGCGAAGTCTTCCGCCAGCGGCACGTCCGTGCCGGCGACGATCTCATAGTCGAGGTGAAAGTTGGAGCTGGTCGCGTAGATCGGCCCCCACCCCGCCTCGCGGCGAGCATCGACATGCTCGCGAACGCGGGCCACCAGATCGTCGGCCAACGTCTTCAGCGTCACGTCGGCAAGCTGCTTGCCCTTTAGTGATGCGCTGTCGAGCGCGAAGCTGAACCGCTCGCCGAAATCGTAGCCGAGGTAACGCTCGCCCAGTTCCGGCAGACGCGACGCCCACTCCGGCGTCGCGCTCGTATAAATGAAGATGGTATACAACCCCCGCTCCGCCGCCTTACTGACGAACTGGATGAAGCCGGCGCCGTTGCGGCTCGCGTGTTCCTTCAATTCCGGCGCGTCGGCGGGCGACAGGTAGGTCTGCTTCTCCCAATCCGGTTGGGGCAACGTGATGCCGATCTCGTCGAGCCCGTAGACCCACTCCGCCAGCATTGCGGGCGCGTACCCGCGGGGATAGCCCCACAATTGCGCGAGGTTGCCCTGGTTATCTTCGATGACCTTGTCGATCATCTCCTGCGGTGAAAACGTCTGAGGCATCCAGGCCGAATGCGCATGAAGCGTGCTGAGCAGGTAACCGCCGCTCATCGGATATACGCCTGTCCCGATGAACAGGCCACACGGGGGGAGTTCGATCTTCCGTTTTGACATAAAGTGCGTACGCGCGCAATCAAGCGTGTCGTAGTGATGAAACGTGCGTCCTTCGATCTTACTCGCCGGCGAGCATCACGTCCTGCAGGTAGGCCGCCCGCAGGGCGGCCACGTGGTGCGGCAGTTCCATCCAGAGGGGAACCGCTTCGGAGAACACCTTCTCGACGTCCGCGTCGGACATGTCCGCCTTCACCAGGAGGACGGCTGCGTCCAGGCGTTCCAGCAGCGGCGCAACCTTCGCTGCGTGGAACGCCGGATCGCCAAGGACGGGATCTGCCCAATTCCCGACAGGCTCGGTGGACCGCTTGGCCTCGCGATACTTTTTCACAGCGCTGAAGACGATGGTTCGCTTGATGGCGGTCAGTTGTTGGGGTGAAAGCCCGTCGAAGACGATGTCGCCGAAGCTCGAGCGATTGTGAACCGACTCGCTCCCGCCGAACGAGTAGCCGCCGTTGCGGGTCCAGCGGATGGATTCGAACTGCCAGCGCGTGCCGTTGCTCGGAAGCTTGTCGTAGAACAGTTCCCACGACAGGAACATGTACAAGCCAAAGCCACCCTCGACGGCCTGCGTCTGCGTGCGGAACGTCTCGTTCTCGAGCGAGGGCAGGCGGAACATCGGGTTTTCGTACATCGTGATGAAACCCTGCGGATCGATCTTTCCCTTGGGCAAGTCGGCGAGGAAGGTGTAGTACGCCTGGTGCGCGCCGGGGGCAAAGTACATCTCGAACGACCCGCCGCCGAGCGTGCCACGCGCCACCTCGGCGGCCCGGGTGTCATGCGCCCGGAGGAACAGGTGAATGCCGTCGTCATCGCATGCGGTATGGAAATCGGTGCGTTCGACCGTGCCCTCGCCGTCTTTTTCGGCGCTGGTGTTTCGGCCCATGACCGCCGAATCGGTCTCGAGCAGAAACTTCAGGTTGTCGCCGTACGGGCGGTTGAGCGACGCGGTGCTCTTTTTGTCTTTGAGCAGAGGAGATGCGATCCAGCTGCCGACGTCGAACGGCGCGTCGTCGATATATTTGCAGACGATCTCCGCCCGCGCCGGCCGGGGCCAAGTCTGGTCGTAAAACGCCTCCAAGCGCCGGCCGGCCGGCTCGTTGCCGGAACTGAGGATCGTGCGCGCCGCGTTCGCCACTGCCGCCGCAGTCTGGGCGGCGGGGAGAACGGATTCCTTCACCGCCGCGGCAACCGGTTCCGGCGACTCGCCCAGGCCCGCGACGACCAGTCGTGCCCAGAGCCGCATCTCGTCGTCCAGCCGTTCGTCGGACGACAGCGATTTCGCCTCGGCGACCAGCGCATCGCCGCCGCTCGACGCGGCAGCGGCAAGCAGTGCGGACTTGATCTTGCGATAGTCCTGATCGGTGAGCCGCGGCGCCTTGAGCAGCGTCGGCGCGGCCCACCGAACGAACGCAGGGTCCTTCCCGATTCCCTGCGATTCAAATTTTCGCATCAGGTGCAATGCGCGATTCGGCTCTTTCTCCAGAAACGCCGGCATGAACTTCTCGACGGCGGCGCGGAGCGCCGCGGTGTCGTCCGACCTCCAGTCCCAACAAGGCAGCCGCGTGAAGGCGCTCCAGCGCTGGGCGTCGGGGGCATCCGCGTTGTTCAGCACGGCCATACATTCGGCCTGCCGGGCGTCATCGTCGCCGAGCTTCTGATAGAGGCCGATCAGGTCCAGCTTGTGCTTGCGATACAGTTCGATCGCCTCCTGCCCCCTGCCCTCCGCCGCGTAGACGTCGGCGACGAGGCGGTCGGCTTCGCGCTTCAGGTGATCGGGCACGTCAAGCGATTTGATCTTTTCAAACGTGTCGCGCGCTTCCTTGAACTGGTCGGCCCGCTGATACAGTTGGCCGATCTTCCGGAGCACGTTGACCTGCTCGGGACCGGTCAGGCCGGGCAATTGCAGCGCCTTGGCCAGCGTGGCGTGGGCGGCCGACAGGTCCATGTCGGACAGGTTTTTTCCGGCAAGCGCGGCGACCTGAGCATCGGCCTCCTTGCTGAGCGCCTCGATCTGCTGCACGTTCGCCGATTGATTGGGCGCCTGTGCGTCGGCCACGGAGGCCACCAGCAACGCGACGACGGCAAATGCGGGGGGAAGAATCTTGCTTTTCTTGATCATCATTTCGACAACTCGCTAAGCCGCAGAATTTTTTGAATCATCTCAAGGCGCACCGCGTTCAAATCGACGCGCTCTCCGTCCAACGATGCCAGCCACTGTCGTGCCTGACGGCCCGCATAGATACGGTCCAAGTTGTCGGAAGTGATGGCTTCCTGTGCCAACTGCTTCAGCTTGGTGGCGTATCGCATGTCGTCGACGCCTTCGCGGAACCCTTCCCAGGCAAGCGTGTCGACCAGGCCGGCGCTCGTCGGATAAGCGAGGACCATCGGCTTGTAGAGTTCGACCGCGCGGTCGTTCCACGGGCCGTAGGCGAACTCATAATTGTTAATCATGTTGAAGCCAGACAGGTATCCGAGCAGCCCGTGCTGCCGGCGGACGAAGGATGGATTCTCCGAACCGTTGTGCTGGCTGGCATAGAAGGAAACGTACGCCGCCGACCCGATATCGTGCCAGCGTCGCGCGCTCTTGGCATCTGAAGGCATGCCGGCGGTCGGGTGAACGTCCATGGTGTAGCCGGCCTTCGTGAAGACGTGTTCGTGACCGGCGAGGTTCGTCTTCAACCCATGTTCGTTCAGGATGCGCCAGAGGGGCCGAGTCTTCACGACCCAGGGCGAGGCCTGCTCGTCACCGTGGCTGATGGCGGCATCGGTGTGACCGAAGTGCTTCATGTAGAAGTCACGCAAGTCGCGGGCTGCGCGATTGGCGGTCATCAGATCATCGAACGTGAGCGGCTTTCCGTCGTGCGTTCCGATCCACCCCGGCATCGTCCCGCCGATGATCGGCTTGGTCTGAAAGCCGGCCTCTTTCATGGCCTTCACCTGTTTGGCCGCCAGATCGGGAGGCGTCGTTAGGCCCGCGCCGGGTCCGAGGTGCAACAAGTTGTGAGCGCGCAAATTTCGCAGTGTCGGCATGAAAGCCGGATGATCCGGCGACAGCTTCGGCCATGCCGTCATCAGCGTGACGACGTAGTCCTGCTGAAGGTCCGCCGGCGATTTCGGCAACGGCAATTCAAACGGCAATACTCGCACCGCCACCGGCAACGAGTGCGCCGGATGGCCCTGCGGCGTCGCCGTGATCGCACCGCGATAGAGGCCGGGCTTGGTGTCGCGCGTCGCATGAACGGTGAGGAAAAATTGCTTGAACTCCCCCTTGTTCAGCCTGACCGGCTGCAACTGCTCGGCATCGGCAAAGCCAGGGGTATACGGATCAAAGGCGACGTCGAACACCCGCGGCGCGCTGATCCACACTTCCCGCTCGCCGACACGCGCATAATTAGAACCCGTTTGACGATCAACGCGAACCAGCGACTCGTCCTTCAGCAGCAGTTCCGGCACCAGTTCCAGCCCGACGTCAGTGAAGTAGCTGAACCAACCATTGCCGCCCTGATACCAGACCTTCACCACTTTCAGGTCCAACTGACCTGCCGGCAACACGTCCCCCGCCGCGTTCTTCAGCTCGCCCGGCGTCAGCGTCACCTGATCCAGATCGGCCGCCGAATAGAGCACAAACGATGCGGGCTCGTATTCGTCTCGCGCCAGCACAATGCCAAGCGGCGCGTTGAACCGCCCGTCGACCGGATAGGCATCGGGAAGTCGCATCACATCACTGATCGCCGGCACGGCGTAGTGAACGATCGGACCCGGGCCGCGTTTCCCAGCCTCAATATCCTGTGCTACCCGAACTGCATTCGTTACTGTGATTGCCGGCGTGTCCGCATTTTGAAGCGACTGAAGGTAAGCCTTATGCAACGGCTCTGACGTCCGTTGAACAATATCGGAAAGATGTCGCTGATAATCTGCGATTCTTTCCGGCGGCAAAACTTCCGTCTGCGCCCAAAGCATCAGAGGTGACGCCAATCCAGCCAATACACTCATGCACAAATCGCGCACAACTTCTCTTTTCATTATGCGAAACCCTCACGCCCATTTAGCTCAATAACAGGAATTTTCCGGTATGTATGAAAGCAAGTTACTGGGCCCAGAGACAGAACATGTTGCCCTGTACGGCTCCCCAAGGAGAACCCATGCGATGCCAGTGATTGGTAACTTGGGCAGCAGACAAAGTCTCCACGTGACCATCGAAGTACAGACCGTTTACTTTCAAATGTCGTCTTACACCGTGACGCCCTCGAATAAGGTCACCCCATTTGTCGGCATACAGTGGTTGTGTCATCAAGGCTGGATTAGACGGGCTGACTACCATGCCGTGCTGCGAACCGGCTCCCGGCACGCCATGATGCGGCTGAGTAAGTAGCAAACTATTCTGGCCTTGCTCGATCGACTTGCTCGGCCAGTCCATAGCATAGATTTTAGCGGTCGGATTTTTGACCTGTGACATTCTGGTCCCCAACCCTCGATGTGGCGGCCCAGGCCCCATCTTCCAAATCGAGTTGTTAAATCCGTAACTATGCCAATTGATACCATCTTCCCCGTTCGCAGGACCATTCGGACAAACAAAAACGGCCGGCAGCGGATTCGTTACGTAAAGGTGGGTACTGACAAGATCCTTTCCCACCACCATAGAGGCAATTGCTTCAGCAGCAAACCTTGACCTGTGATCCCAGCCACCATCCGCCCGTCTCACCAAAAATGTCGGAGCGTAATCGTTGTTCTGGTTGGCATACAGCCGCGCCCCGAAGCCAATCTGACGAAGATTGCTTGCGCAAGCGATCGTCCGAGCGGCTTGACGGGCACCCTGCAAAGCAGGGATCAAGAGAGAAATCAGAATTACAATAATTCCAATAACGACCAATAACTCAATCAAAGTAAATGCCCGTGGACAGCGGCGGGACGGCCTAGCAGGGGATGGACAGGCGTTCACGAAGACCTCCGTTTGGCAGAGTGCGAGATGAGGAATCAGAGTTGGCTGGGGAGCATCGGCCGGGAGGGACCAGGCGATTCCGCCTGCGCGGCGCGGTCTTGCCGATGGAGATCGCAGGTTGGATGGCCGAGGTCCGCATGGTTATTCCGGTCGATCAGACATTTGGACTATCGAAACTATTTGGGCACGACGGCGGACGACACGCTTGCGGTCGTGGCGCGGACGACAAGCCGGGGGGACAGGTGCTGCACCGGCTGGGACGGCGCGCGGCCTTCCAGCAGCGCAAGCGTCATCTCCGATGCGATCCTGCCCATATCCGCGAACGGCAGGTAGACGGTGGTCAGCGGCGCCTCGAACAAGTCTGGCGGCAGGAAGTCACCGACGCCGACGATGCCGAGATCGCCGGGAATCGACCAGCCCGCCTCGCGCGCAGCGCGAACCGAGGTTAACGCCGCGATATCGTCGCTGGCGATGATGCCCGCCGGCGCGTCGAGCGATGAAAGCACGCGCTGCACCTCGGGCCCCAGCGGACGCTTGCGCGGCTCCGTAAAGATCAGTTCATCCTCGATGCCCGCCGCCTCCAAAGCACGGCGATAGCCGAGCATTCGCGGCGCGACCTCTTCGATTTCACGAACCATCAGCGCAATTCGTTTGTACCCGCAGGCGATCAAATGCCTCGCGGCGATCTCAATCGCGCTGCTGATATCGAAATGCACCGCGCACTGCCCGAGGCCAGGCGCATCCAAGTTCAGCGGGACGACCGGCATTCCCTGGTCGGCCAGCGCCTGAAGGTGCGATCCGCGCAACATGGGTTGGCTCGGCGCAATCAACGCCCGCACCCTGGCGCGACGAATGATCTCGACCAGACAGCCAGGACGGCTCACTTCCGCTTCGGCGTTAACGAAAATATACGTAAGATTGTGCCCGGCGGCCCGCAACGGCTCACTGATGCCGGCCACGAGGCGAGAGAACGCGGGGTGTTCAAGCGTGTGCTCCCGATCCCACACCAAAAGTCCGATTGACCCGGCAGCTCCGCGGCGTTCGGTTTGCGGGCGGACGAACGTGCCCACGCCTCGCTTGCGATAGAGGTAACCCTCGCGAACCAGCTCGCTCAGCGCACGGGTGACCGTGGCGTAGCTCAGCCCGTATTGGTCCATCAGTTCCTGCTGATTGCAGAAAACGGTGTCAGGCTTGTACCGTCCCTGTTCGATCTGGCGCAGCAAAAGCGCCTTTAACTGATACCACTTGCTGACCGGACTATTCGGGTCCATCGAACCAACGTCAGCGTCCCGCTGACCGCGGGACTTGTCCCGGCCTGTGGATCGGAAAGGCATCTCATCCATGCTACGCTCCGTAACTGCGACCGATTAACTCAACTACGTTTAATCGATCTAACGATCATTATGTTGATGCTGCCGCCAGTGTCAAAGGAAAAGTGCGACAGATTGCGGATAAAAATGCCTATCCTGCCTTCGGTCACCCTAAACACAGCGACGCCTGCGTACCCCCTGATCGTAGTCGGACGATCTCGGGAGCGACACGGGCGTCACAACGAATCCGCCAGTTTTTCAGCTTAAAACGCGATCGTTCGCCCTTCGGCGATACTTTGAACTTCCGCTTCCACCAGCGCCACCGATCGCGCGCCGTCCTCCGCCGTCACCACCGTCGGGCGCTGGCCGGCGGCGATGCACTGGAGATAGTAACGAATTTCTTCGATCCACCCGTCCGTGGGTCCGCAATCGATCGGCGTGCTCTTGCCGTCCTGATGCAGCAGGAGCGGGTCTTTCCGCTCGATGTCGAAGTCCGCGGTCGCGCGCTCGAAGTGGGCGAGATAGCGCATCCGAAAGCTGAATCCCTCCGACAGCGACCATCCTCCCTCCGCCGCCACCAGCGGTACGTCGGGGTAGTCGAACTGCGTGAGCAGGTGATCCACCTCGCCGCCGACGCCGACGTAGCCGTGCGAGTGAAGCGCCCGGGGTTCGCCGAAGCAGTAGCGGACGAAGTCCGCGTCGTGGACGTGCAGGTCCAGCGCCGCGCCGCCCGACTGCTTGCCATCCTGAAACCATCCCGGCGGAGGACTGGAGAGGCGCGTAAAGTGGGCCGACAGCGTCCGGCCATAGGTTTTGGCGGCGATCGTGTCGCGAAGCCACTTCCACTGCGGCCAAAATCGCATGCACATCGCCGGCATGAAGAAGCCCTTCGCCTTCGACGCCGCCCGCGCGATCCGCCGCGCCTCGGCGCTCGTGCGGGCCAGCGGCTTTTCGCATAGGACGTGCTTGCCCGACTCGATCGCCGCGATCGCGATTTCCGCGTGCAGCGGCGTGGGGACGCAGACGTCAACCAGGTCCACCTCCGGCATCGCCAGCAACTCGCGATAGTCGGCCGTGCCTTTGACGCGCGACATGTCCAGCGTTTTCTTCTCGCCTGTCGCCAGGTTCTCCGCCGCCCCGCCCAACTGCCCCGCGGCGCGTTCCGGCCGGATGTCGGCGACCGCGATCACTTCCGCCTGCCCTGCCAACTGCTGATAGCAGCCCAGGTGCGCCTGTCCCATGAAACCCAAACCGATAATGCCTACTCGCGTCATGTGTCTCGTGCGCTTCCTCTCGCCCTACAGCTTCATGATCCGGTCCATCGCCGCGCTCGTCCGGGCGAGTTGCGTTTCGTCCCAGGGCAACATTTCGGCGATGAGCGTCTGCGCGTAGCCAACGCCGCGCAGCGCCGCCATCGTCGCGGCCCAGGGCACGTCGCCGGCGCCGAGCGAGGCGAACGTGTAGCCGCCCACCCAGCCAAAGGTTTCGCGGTAATCCTTGACGTGCACGCGGCGAATCCGCTTCCCTAAGATCTCGATCCAGTGCGGCGGATACTGCTGGTAGCCCAGCACGTTTCCGACATCGAAATAAATGCCCAATCGCTCAGCCCGAAACGCGTCAACAAATCCCGCGAACTCCACCGGCGAATAGAAAAGCCCGTTCCAGACGTTTTCCAGGCACAGGTCGACGCCCACCTCGTCGGCAACGGGAAGCAATCGCTCGACCGCCTCATGGGCGCGCCGCAACGCCAGGTCGTACCGCACGCGCTCCGCCGGCGCGATGGGGCTGCAGACGACGCCCGGGACCATCAGCATGGCCTTCGCCCCCACCCACGCCGCCCGACGAAGGGCGGCCGCATGGAGGTCGATCGCCTTGGCTCGAACCGACGCGTCATCGCTCAGCGGGTTAAATCCCCAGCTCAGCCCGCAGGCGACGGTATCGACCCGAACCCCCGAACGCTCGACCTCCGCACGGATGGCGGCGCAGGCCGATTCACTCGTTTCGGCTGTCAGTTCGCCTTCCAGCCCGACGGACAGTTCCACCGCTTCAAATCCCTCGCGTTTCGCCTCGGCAAGCGCGGCCGCGATCGGGTGCGTGCCCGCCAAACCGTCGCGAAAACTCCAATAACTGATCCCTTTGATCATGCGTCGTATCTCCCAGATGGACCGTTCGACAATAATATTTACATAGTAGTGTAAAAAATATCAAGAAAGAAGATTTTGCCGCCCCGTGTCGGGGAGTGACATTTTGTCTATAATTTTGCGTTCACTCGACGCTGGTTCTGTCGTAGACTTTTGGCGTCGGGCGCACGTGCGGCGGTGCGTGATGTCGCGGCGACGTTCTCTCTCTCTCTCTTTTCTGCGAACGCGGAGGTTTCGATGATGGATTGTTTGCGCAGGGTCGGCTTGTCGAAAAACACGGTCGGCCGTCGGGTTCTCCTGGGATTGGCGTGCGTCTGCCTGCTCACCGGCAGCAACGCGGCGATCGCGGCGGAGCCGAAGTCGCTACTCGAATCGATCGACAGCCTCACGCTCAAGCCCGAGTCGCAGCAGGTGTCCGCCAAGCGCGAGATGACCGGCGTGGGCACGGGCATCGGCGTGACGATCGAGCCGGGCAACGACCAGTACCCCGGCCTTGCGATCAAGCCGGCGGACGGCAGCGCCTGGGACTTGTCGCAGTACGGGCACGTCGAGGTCCGCATCGTCAACACCGGTGAAACGCAACTGAACCTCTCCTTCCGCGCCGACAACGCCGGAAACTGGCAGAACAACCCGTGGAACACCGAATCTCGTTCCATCAAGCCGGGCGAGGCATCGAGCATCAAGGTGATCTTCGGCTACGCATACGGCTTCAAGCCGGGCTACAAGCTCGATTCGTCGAAGGTGTCGCAGGTGCTGCTGTTCACCGGCAAGATGTCGAAGCCGGGCAGCTACCGCATCGAGTCGATTACCGCAGGCGGCGAGCCGGGCGAGAAACCGCCGGTCAACGCCGCCGACGTTCGCGTAAAGCCGAAGGACGGCTTCCTGCTGGGCAACGGCGTGCCGCTCGACCTGGCCAAGCAGGTCGCGACCAAGGACGCGGCCGCCTCCGCCGGCAGCGAGGGCGTACAGGTGACGTTCAACGCCGGCAACGGCGAACGCCGCGCCACCTTCAAGCCCGCGATCGGGCGATGGGACCTGCGCGACGCCGTGCAGGCGACCGTCGAATTGAAGAACACCGGCGCTTCACCCGTTTCGCCGCGCGTTCGCGTCGAAAGCAATCGCGGCCCAACCGACTGGGCCAAGGCCGAAAGCCCCCTCGCCCCTGGCGAATCGCGCAAGCTGACCGTCTCGTTCAAGAGCGCCGCGGCCTGGGAAGGTCCCGAGCAGATCAAAGCCGGACACCTGCAAGGCAAGTCGGGCACCGGCAGCCAGGTCGGCAGTGACGCGGTGTCGGGCGTGGTGGTCGCGGTGGACGGCGTGGCTGGCCAGGAACAATCCGTTGCGGTGCAGTCCATCCTCGCCGACGCGCCCGTCGCCGAAATCCCCAACTGGCTCGGCCAGCGTCCGCCGGTGGAAGGCGACTGGGTGCTGACGTTTGAGGATAACTTCAACGGCGACAGCATCGACCTTGCCCGCTGGAACATCTACACCGAGAACTACTGGGACAAGCGAAGCCACTTCACCAAGGACAACGTCGTCCTCGGCGATGGCGTCGTCAAACTGCGTTACGAGAAGAAGCGCGGCCACGAGAACGACGACCCGTCGCGCAAGGAAACCGATTACGCCGTCGGCTTCCTCGACACCTACGGCAAGTGGGCGCAGCGGTACGGCTATTTCGAGGCCCGCATGAAGCTGCCCGAAGCTCCCGGCCTGTGGCCGGCGTTCTGGACGATGCCCGATCGCGGCGTCGACAAGGGCCCGCAGTGGGTCCGCGCCGACACCAAGAACGGCGGCATGGAGTTCGACATCCTCGAGCATCTCACCCGCTGGGGGCCGCACCGCTACAACATCGGCATCCACTGGGACGGCTACCAGAAGGAACACAAGGCCACCGGCACCGACCGCATCTACGCCCAGCACGACAAGGACGGCTTCATCACCGCCGGCCTGCTGTGGCTGCCGGGCAAGGCGGTCTTCTACGCCAACGGCGTTGAGGTCGCCCGCTGGGAAAACGAGCGCGTCTGCAATGTCCGCTCGTACCCGATCCTCTACATGGTGAGCGGCGGCTGGGACAACAACGCCCTCGACGACGCCCAGTTGCCGGCCGACTTCGTGATCGATTACATCCGCATCTGGCAACGGAAGGATCTGGCCTCCGACGCCGACAGCCCGGCAGCGCCCGACCCGGCGAAGTAATCGTCGAACGCCCGCGGACGATCAACAGGAGCCGTCGATTTTCACTGGTGTGCGCCGATGATGGACTTTCCGCCATCGGCGTTCGTCGGCGAAGATCGGCGGCTTCCTCCATTGGTGACGATGTGATCCGCGTCCGATAACTCGATCCGTTTCAATGTTGAAGTCGCGATTTTCTCGCGGTCTCAACCCTCTCCTTCGCCCTGCCGATGGATTGGGGAAAGGGAGAATGCGCATGCGTAAAATTGTTTCGATCGTGTTGATGTCGTCGCTGGTGGCCGGCTCGATCGGCTGTCAGAGCAAGGCCGGAAATGGCGCGTTGATCGGCGCGGGCGCCGGCGCGTTGGCGGGCGGGATCATCGGTAATAACACCGGCAAGGGCCACACTGCCGGCGGGGCGCTCATCGGCGCGGGCGTGGGCGCGATCGGCGGCGCTCTGATCGGCCATTCGATGGACGAGTCGGACCGCAAGAAAGAAGAAGCCCGCTACACCACCGATTACGACAGAAACTTCGACGCCCAAGGCCGGCGAATCCGCTAACGCGGCGAGCGAAATGCGCTTTTACAGCGATGCGCTTTTTGTTGTAGCTGCGACGCCTGCGTCGCCCATTCGAGACGTTCGGAAAAACCAATGGGCGACGCAGGCGTCGC
>JBBCIV010000276.1:0-16061 GCA_037189665.1 Phycisphaerae bacterium
CTTCTCGACGCCGGTTTCACGGGTGGTGGCTCTAATACTCACCTTCCGGAACCCAGTCTGGCAGTATTAGGCGCATCTTTGTTCGCAGGTGTTCTGCGGCGGCGCCGCGTTCGGTAACGCATGGGCTACAAAGCTACGAAAAGAGAGATTTTTAAGGATTCTTCGGAATCGGAGGACAGCTAAATGAGTATGAAGACATCAGCATTATTGGGTGCCGCGACGTGCGTTGCCCTTGTTGGTACTGCTAGTGAATCCCTGGCCGGATTGGTGGTGAATTTGCGGTTCGCCGACGGCACCCTGACGAAAGACGTCAGTGAGGCAACTATCGGCACGCAATACACGGTGGACGGGTGGATGAGCGTGACCGGGTCGTCCGGAGGGTCGGAAGGGTTCCAAGGCGCGTATTTCGGCGTTCAGAGCCAACAGCTAACGACAAATGTGGCTGGCAACTTAACGGAACGAACGACGTTGACCCCATTCTCGGCCAGCGGCAATTCGCAGGGCACGCTTCAATCGCTCAGCCATGCGCCCTATGGCGCCGATGCGATCGTCGATCTCGGTGGAGTTGCACTCAACACCAATACGGGTTGGATGCGGGCTTACGCCGGTACTGGAACGTTTATTACGGATGGGGGAACGTCGATTACAAATGGTGCTGAGTTTAAGGTCGCGTCCGTGACCTTTACACTAGATAGTGTGAACCTCGATGCCGCTAGCACTACGGGTACGACCTCAGTAACGTTGAACCCGATCTTTCCCAGTAGCCTTCTGGCTTCGACCCGAGCTACATGGCAGCAGGATGGCGTTAACGTTAATGCCGGTACAGCAGGCACTGGTGGCTACAGCACTGGCTCATCGGTTTCCTTTGCTGTGACTGCCATTCCCGAGCCAGCTAGCTTAGCTTTTCTTGGGCTTGGCGCGATCGGGCTTGTCCGCCGCCGCCGTCGCCGGTAGGCAATAACTGGGGGATAATTGCGATCTGATCCGTTCACCTTGACCCGGTGACGACGTGAGCCGCCCGCGATGTAAATCGCGGGCGGCTTTTCTGTTGGCTGCGCGGTATAACGTGGGCGTTCACGGGAGGTTCCGCATGCGTAACCGAAGGATCGTGAAGCTTGCCGCTGCCGTTGTCCTGAGCGCGTCGGCGGGGGTGATGGGGGGAAACGTCACCATTGACGCAACGCTGCGAACCGGTTTCGACAACCTCCAACTCCCCGGCCCCAACTACCAATTGTCCGAATCCTTCGGGAAGTTGTCGGCCGACCAGCAGAACCTGCTGATCAGCCTTCGTTCGTTCGATATCGATGCCGGCGAAACCGCGCGGTTTGCCTCGCAGTTGCCGCTGCGAAACATCATCACTCGCGTCACCGGGGGGCGGGCATCAACCATCAACGGCGTGGTGATCAGCGATGTGCCGGGCGCAAGTCTTTATCTGATTAACCCTTCCGGGCTTGTGATCGGGCCGACGGCGCGGTTCGAGGTGCCCGGCGCACTACACCTTTCGACGGCGGATTACCTCGATTTTGCGGACGGCGCGCGGCTTGATACGCGCGGCGGCGAGGTGCCAGTGCTCAGCTCGGCCGATCCTTCCGCGTTTGGGTTTCTTGGGCCGGTGAATCCGGTCAGCATCACCGGCGCGACGCTACGCCGGCCGCTGGATTCGACGGAGCGCAGTTCGATTTCCGTGACCGGGGGTGATCTCACGCTCCGCGGGGCGTCGCTCGAGGCGCTGTCGGCGGGCTACGTCGAACTGCACGCTGGCCGCAGCGCGGGGACCGTCACCGTGCCGGCGATTGGCGTCAGCACCGCGACCAGTTTTACGATGCGTGGAAACGTCGTGCTCGAACCCGATGGCAGCGCCAATGCGTCGCTTGACGCCCGCAATGGTGGCAGCATCGCGATCACCGGCGGGGCGATCACGTTCCGGACCGCCGAGGTTGATATCTCCACCGCCAACGTCGCCGGCGGGGCGATCTCCGTTCGCGGCGATGTGGTTCGTCTCACCGACGCCACTCGCGTCCGCGCCGACGCGCAAGCCGCCGGCCGCGCTGGCGCGATTGTGCTGGGCGCGAAGGATTCAATGGTGATCGAGAACGGCGCGGATGTCGCCAGTTCACTGCGTGCCGGCTCGACGGGCGGCGGGCGATCGATCCAGATCGACGCGCAGAACCTCACCATCCGCACGCTCGGCTTTGTCCAGGGCGAAACCGCCACCACGGCCGACGCGCCTTCGATCGTCCTGAACGTGCCTGGCACGCTGCTGATCGATGGTGAAGCGCCGAACGAAACCATTACCGGCCTGCAGACGCAGACCACTCTCGCCACCCGCGGCGCCGGTCGCGGCGGGGACATCATCATCAACGCAGGCCAATTCACGATGTTGCGCGAGGCGGAGGTCTTCGCCCGCACCATCGGCGCGGGCAACGCCGGCAACGTCATCGTCAACGCCAACACCTTCATCATCGACGCGCAGGACCTCGGATATACCGGCCTGCAGTCGCGCGCCGGCATCGCCAGCACCGGCGGATCGGGCGGGAAGATCGAGGTGAACGTCGCCGGCGATCTCACGATTCGCAAAGGCGGGTCGATCTCCGCCACCACCTTTGGCGACGGCGCGGGCGGCGAGGTGATCGTGGCAGCCCGGAATGTCTACGCCACCGAAGTCGGGCTTGGCAATATCGATACCATCACCGGCGAGCCGTTCAACGGCATTTTCTCACGCTCCGCCAAAACCAACGGCACGATGGATGGCGAAGGCACCGAGTTCACCGACGGCGGGCCGGCGGGGGCGGTGTCGGTCTTCGCGCGAGATCGCATCGTCGTGTCAGGCGGATCGAAGATCAGCGCCGAGTCCAAGAGCACTGAATCGGGGGCTGGCCAAGTAACGATCCAGGCGCCGAACGTCATCCTTGATGGCGGCAACGTCGCCGTCCTCAGCGAAAACACCAACGGCGGCAACCTGCGTATTTCGGCCGACACGCTCATTGTGACGAATGGTTCGTTGATATCTGGTTTTGCCGCGCAGGATGGCGGCTTTGTTTTCCTGGACCCCGCCCGCGTAGTGGTGCTGGGCAACGGATCGACAATCAATGCTCAGTCGGAAGGCTTGCCGGTGGAAACCGTCATCGATCCCGCGGCCACGTTCATCAAATCTCCTGATAGTGAGATTCTCGCCGACAACCCCATTCTGCCGCCGGAGCTCGACATCACCGGCGCGATCGTGAGTTTCAACATCAGCTTCACCGACGTCGCACATCAATTGCAGAACGATTGCCTGCGTTGGTCGCTCGAAAGCGTCAGTACTTTCACCATCGAGCCGCGTGGCGGCATCCGTCAATAATAAGACGGCCGACGTCCGCTTGATGTTTGCGCGGAACGCCGGCCGGTACACGGGAATTTAAGATGTCGTCTCCTCAGGCTTGCCGAGCCATCCGCCGGCGGCCGATCGCAAGTGCGCCGATCGCCAGGGTTGCGATTGACGTCGGCTCGGGGATGGGCGCGTTCGAACTCAGGCCGATCAGCACCACGTCCTTTCCGCCCGATGCCGAGATCAAGCCGCCAACGATGTTGCCGGCGTACTGGATCGTCCAGTTGTAGGTATATCCGCCGAAGCTCGCCGACACGGTAGAGCCGGCCGTCAATGCCGTGTCGCTGGCGAGGTTATAGAACAGGCTATTACCTGCGCCGGTGGCGCCGTTGCCCGTTCCGTTGCCGTCCGAATCGACGTTGAACAGGCCGATGTCCTCGGGAATGTAGAACGTCCCGTCGTCGCCCTTGGCCTCCGGCGCGGAATCGAGAACGAAGTTGAGGTACGACCGGCGGGCGGCGGTGCCGTCGTTGTTCAGCGTGAGGTTGTTCTGAACGTTGACGGTGTTCACGCCGCCGTTGGAGTAATGGAACTCGCTTACGCCGTGGGTTTGCGCGCCGCCAGTGCCCGCCGCGCCCTGTGCGGAAACATAATTGAAGGCCGTCACGCTGCCCGGGGCATCGTTGCGCGAGATAAACGTGCCGTGGCTGCCTGCGCCGGACGCCAGGCGGATGCCGTGGCTCGATGCCGAAACCAGCCCACCTTCGAACGTACCGCCGCGGAAATCGAGAATGCCCCTACTGGTGATGGTCGTCGCGCCGTTCGTGTTGGTGCTGCCGACATCCGTGTTGTCATTGGAAACGACAAAGCTACCGCCATCGATCACCAGAACGCCTGTCACTGCCCCGATGTTCGACAGGTTGGTGCTGCGGCCGAGGACGACGTTGTCGCCGCCGTCGAACATGCGCAGTGTGCCGCTCTTGATCGTCAGCTTGCTCGACACCGCCGCCGTGCCGTTTGCAATGTAGAGCCGGAGATTCGCGGAGGTGCCTTCCGCGGTATTGCCGCCCAGCGTATAGGTGTTGCTGCCAGTGGTGTTGTTGACGTCGTTGACCGGGTCGAAAAGGACGCCTTCCCCGCTGAAGGATTCGCCGTTGTTGATCTCGTGAGTCGATCCGGACGTCGGCCCGCCTTGAACAGGCAGGACGTTTCCGTTCCAGTTCTCGGCGACGAACCACGAGTTGGTCGGCGTGCCGCCGGAGTCGTAGGTGGCCGCAGTTGCGATGTGAGCCGAGAACCCCAGTACCGCTGCCGTGATGGCTGCGCGTCCGGAAAACGCGCGCGAAGTGTGTATCCCAATCTTCATTTGATCTCTCCTCTGAAAACTTGAAGTGCGCCCGTCGCGATGTTCGTCGTGCCTCGGCGCGGGCGAATCGCCTCGGCTTTGGCCTGCCTCCGTCAAGCAGGCCATGCGATGTGATACTCCGCCATGCTGGGATGGCGCAGCCGAAAGTCTGGCGGTTTTGCATCATTTGGTTTCGGATTCCCGTAAAAAACGCCGTTTGACGGAATTACACAATCGTGGGACGGGATCTCTGATCGAAAGTGAGCGTGACGTCCGTCTTGGCGAGGCAAACTGACGCTGCAATCGGGGGCAGGCGAGATCTTCAGGGAGGGCAAATAATGGGAGTTTGGGGCAAGAACACGGGATTTACGGGCATGTCCCGCATTAAGAGCAACTTATATCGATCCGGGGCGTCTAACCTGATAGAATTAACAGTTGTCTGGTCGATAAGATCGCGATAGGGAGTGGTTGAACATGAACAGCAAACTGATCACGGCAGTGACGGCGGTTCTGGTGTCGGCGGGAATGGCCGCGGCGCAGTACCAGGTGGACCGGTCGGGCGCGAACGATGCCAACAACCGCATTGGCTCGGGCGGCAGGAATGTCGTGCGCGAGCAGCCGAAGCCTTGGCAGTTGTCGAACGACACGGTGTACGGCAACGTCACCGGGGGCAAGCAGTTCCGCGGGGCGGCGCAGTCGCGCGATCCGTTCGCGTTCCGCGGCGCGACCGCGAACGTCACCACTGACAACTTCGTCCGCGATTCGGCTGGCATTTCGACCGGCGGGCGGACCAGCTACAACGCGAACAACACCCAGCAGTTCTACGGCGATTCCCGCGCCGTCGCGCCACCGCCGGGCTTCATGATGATCCCCGGCTCGGGCGGCTACGTTCCGCCGCGAAATACCCCGTATCGCACGGTGGATCCGCGGCTTGGCGCCCTGTCCTCGGAAGTAAACCTGCAGTTCCGCCCCGACCAGTTCGGCATGCCCGGGCCGATCGATTCGGGCTTCGCGCCCGACGCGATCGTCGTCCCGTCGATCGTTCAGGCTCGCCAGCTCGATCCGGGGCAACTGTCGGACTACACGCAGATCAACCAGCGGAATGCCAGCCAATTGTCGCCCGAACAGCTCCGGCAGCTTCAGCGCGAGCTTGGGGCTCCGGTGACGAACCAGCCCGGCCAGCCTGGATCAACTCCTGGCGCGACGGGCTCACGGCAGCCAGCAGGGGCGTTGAACGACCAGTTGCAGTCAGGACAACTCAGCGATCAATTGCAGGATTCGATCGGCTCGACGTCGTTTAACACGGCGATCGATCCCAACCAAACGCCTGAAATGACCGCTCGGTACACGCTTGTTGGTGCCGAGCAGCAGTCCGGCGTGTATGCCACGCTCGCCAAGAAACGCGACGAGCAGCAGAAACTGCGGCCGGGCCAGGCGAACGAAGAGGCCGCCAAGGCCTTTAACGAGGCCGTCCGCAAGCGAAACGAAGACGAGCAGAACCCCGACAACAAGGCTAACCCTGCAGACCAGCCCAAGCCAGGCGTCGGCCCCGGAGCGGCCGATCCGAACGCGAAGGCTCCGAACATCGGCGTCCCCGGTGAGGCCAAGCCGCCGAAGTTCGAAAGCCTTGCCGACGACAGCAAGACCGGCCTGAACGAGTTGCTTAAGAAAGCCGAAGGCCAGCTTCGAGAGGGCAAGTTCAACAGCGCGATTGAGACTTATGAGGCCGCCGAGAAGGTCGCGCCGAACAACCCGCTGATCCGCCTTGGCCGAGCCCATGCCGAGCTGGGCCACGGATACTACCGTCGCGCCGAAGTGAATCTGCGGCAAACGCTTACCGCCGACAAGAACCTGCTGGCGGGGCAATATGATCTGCGATCGTTCATCGGGGCCGATCGGCTCAAGACGGTTGAGCAGGAACTGCGCGACAACATCCAGAAGAACCCGAACGACGTCTCTTCGGCGGTGCTCTTGGCATACGTTTACTACAACACCGCCAATGAACGTCGCGCCGCGGCCCTTCTGGAACTGGCCAACACCCGGGCCGGTGGCAAAGACGCGTTCGTCACCACGCTCAAGCAGAACTGGACCTTGCCTGAACCTGAACCCCTCGACTTGAATAAGTAAACCCCCATGAGCGGAAGAGCTTATTAGGGCATCAGGCATAATAAAAATGGAGCGGTCCATTTACCGCTCCATTTTTATTCGAATAAATTGTCTGCAAATGTAGTTATTTCCCGACAAATAAAAGAAGGCCAGGCGGGGGGACCTGGCCTTCGGGGGTCAAACAGCCGGGGTTGAAGAAGGAGGGGGGGACCTTCTTCGGGGGACACCCCAGCAAGCAATCCAGCCGGTGATTTACCGGATCATTCACACCTTTTTGCGGTGCTCCAGATTGACGAGATCATAATATGCCGTAGCTGGTCGAGGTGTCAACTGGAAACTGCGCGATTCCGTCCATCGCGGGAAAATCCTTAATCTCTGCCCCAAAAATTTTGAGGTGCGGCATTCTGGCTGTTCTCCTTCTTAAGCCCAGCATTCATCGAAAGTTGCGCTTTGTGGGGGTTGAAAATACAATTGTTGCCAAAAGGGGATGCCCCTCTTTTGAATGAATAAATCTTCATTGGTGGCCGATGATAGTTCTGTCAGGGGGTGAGCCCTAAAAACCCAGTCGATTTGGCGTTGCGTGATTCCCGACCACACGCGACGACCGGGGCCGGATGTGTGTCCGGCCCTTTTTCATGCGCTGAATTGTCCATGCGGATCTGTCGCTCGTTGTGGTGAACGAACGTGTCTGTCGTCGGCGCTGGGCAGAGGTCGTTCGGCAAAACTTGTTGGCGACGAATGCGTTGCGATGAAGGCTCTCGTGGACCGGTGTGTCCCCGCGGCCTGCCAGGACTACTTCTTCGCATCGGGTTTCTGTTGCCAGTCCAGCTCCACGCTTCCGGGAATGCCGTTGACCGACCGGGGGAAGACGTAGTCCTTTCGCAGCGGGTACCCGTGCCAGTCGTCCGCCATCAGAATTCGGCGGAGGTCGGGGTGGTTTTCGAACTCGATGCCCAGCAGGTCCCATGTCTCCCGCTCGTGCCAGTTCGCCGCAGGCCACAGGTCTGCGACGCTCGGCAGCCTGGGCTGTTGCCGCGGCACGTATACCTTCACTGCAAACCGGTGCCCGTGCCCTGTGCTGAGCAGGTCTATTACCACTGCCATCTTTTCGTCGGCGACGTAATCTACGCCACCGAGGCAGGACAGCCAGTCGAACGCCAGATCGTGATCGCCCTTCAGGTATTCCGCCACGTCGCGCCATGCGCCCGCCTCGATGTGTACGCGAGGGTGCTTGTCCTGATCAAACACCTCCAGGATCAGCGACCCAAATCGCGCCGTCAGCCGGGCGGCGATCTCTTGCGGCGAAAGCATTGCCGGACGATAGTGTCACCGTTCGATCAACGCAATCGTGCTGATCGTCGGATCGCAATTGCCGATCGTCTCATCGGTATTATTGTTATTGCACGCGCAAGCTCATGACCGTTTCCTCAGCAAGGTTGCTTCTCGGCGTTTTCCTGATGATCCTCGTGCTCACGCCGGGCTTGCGCGGCGAAGTGGCGACGTTCGTGCGAATCGTCGAACAGCCTGACGGCGCACGATGGCTGCAGACGCTGGCCGCTTCCTATCGACATCCCAGCGGCGTTCGCGTCACGATTCTGGCGACCGTCCATCAGGCCCATGCCGACTATTACGATCAAATCCAATCCCGCTGCGATGCTGCCGACGGCGTGGTCTTCGAGGGGATCGTTCGACCGGTGCCCGTGCGGCTCATCTCCGAACTCCCCCTGAACTGGCAAATCCAGCGTTTGCGGCTCACCGGCGGCCGCTATCTTCGCGGCGATCTTTCCGCCGCTGAATATGACGAGGTTCGCGACCAAAGCACCCCTGTTGCCCCCACGCCTGCCACGTTAGAAGCACTGGCGACGTCGATCCTTCAGGCCCAGGTCGATCCGAATATGCGACAGGCCACCGAACGCGCCTTCGCCGTCCTTCCGCGCAACGCCGCCGCGATGACATCGCTCCGCCACCGCCTCTCCCGCGGCGACCAGCACGTCATCCTCCTCTACGGCGCTTCCCATGCCGCCGATCTGCAATCGCGGATCGCCAGTGAATTGGGCTTCAAGCTGGAATCAATCGAATGGCTGGGGGCATTCAAGTATTGAGACATCGCTTGCGGGACGGGGCGCCGCTTCCTCTTCGCAACAACCGCGCGTCACGCGCTCCGCTTGCCCACCGTCTGCCGTGCGATCTTATCCTGCAGGCGCATGATGCCTTCCAGCAGTGCTTCCGGCCTCGGCGGGCAGCCGGGGACATACACGTCCACCGGCACCACCAAGTCCACCCCTTTCACTACGTTATATCCCCATTTGAAGTACGGCCCGCCGCCCACGGTGCAGGCGCCCATTGCGATCACGTACTTCGGCTCTGCCATCTGGTGATACAGCCGCTTCACCCGCTCCGCCATCTTGTAGTTCACCGTGCCGGCGACGATCATCAGATCGCTCTGGCGTGGCGTGGCGCGAAACGCGCCCGCGCCGAATCGGTCGATGTCGAACCGCGCCGCCCCCACCGCCATCATCTCGATTGCGCAGCACGCCAGCCCAAACGTCATTGGCCACAGCGAGTTCTTCCGGCCCCAGTTGATCGCGAAGTCCAGGCTCGTCACGATCAAACCCGGCTCAAATCGGTTCTCAATCCACGACATATCCCTTGCATCCTAGTGACGACACTCCATGCTGGCTAGTAACGCTATGGCCGTCGGTGATTCGCATGGAATTGGGAAGCATTGTGGCGCTGATTTGGAAAGCGCTGGCTCGCCGACTTTAGGAGTACGTACAGTCGTGCGCACTTCGCCGCGACCGTCCCACTGCCCCGCGCGGCCGCATCGGCCTGCCCCCTCGACTTGCATGCAATGCCAAGCTCTCACACGTGTGGCTGACCTGTTGCGGCCGTTGATAGGATTGGGAAATAGCTTCCTATTTTTCGGAGAAGGTGTAGTTGATTTCGTGTTGGCCGGGTTCCAGTGATGAGACGGCGGCGACGGCGCTGGTGATCTGGCCGTCGTGCCATGTGTAGTAGCCCTCGGTTTCGCCCGGCATGAGCGGGCGGCCATCTACGGTGACGTGTGTCAGTTCGAGTTGGCCGGCAGCGCGGATCTGAAAGCCGATTCCGGTGGAGATCGGCTCGCCTTGGTAATCGACCAGCAGCGTCTTTCGGTAAAAAGCTTCGGGAATTTTCGGTTTTACCTGCTTGAACGCGGCGGTGTTCTTCCAGATGCCAATTCGGCTGCGGCGTCGTTCGGCCGCCGTTCGGCCTACTGCGACAATCCCTTTATTAAACATGCCCGTCGTCAGGTAACAGGGATAGCCTGGATAATAGAGCTTGGGATGGCGCTGATTGCCTAGCGTCAGCAGCGCTTTAAGCCGGCCGACGCCGCTCGCGATCTGCATGTCGCGAGGATTGGACATGCTGTTGGCTTCCGAGCTCTCCAACAGGAATACAAGCGACTTGAATTGGCGATACATCCATAATGTCGAGCTGGGCTCGTTCAGATCGTTGCCGCCCCAGCCCACCCAGGTGAGCGGATGAACCACTTGTGGAATTCCAGATCGTTCGCCCTCGGCCGCCATCTGTTGGGCGATCTGGTGCAGGATCATTTCGTCTTCCAAGTACTGGCGCGATCCGGCGAACAGCACCATGTCGTAGCTGCAGCCGGTATGCCCCATGGCGTGGATGTCAACATAGACGTCAGGCTGCAGTTCCTTGGCGACCATCTCCAGCGCCTTGGCCTCGTTTGATACCGGGCCGTTCGGGCCGTGGTCCAGGTTCGGACGAACGCCTTGCGGTGTGTCGTATTCGTCGCGTGCGGCCGCGTCTGGGCTGAGATTGGGAAGGACGACCACCTTCTGATGTTTGAGGATCTCCCGGCCCTCTGAGCCAAGCAGATAATCGATGGCTTCGATTGCGATGAGCCGCGCGGTTTCTTCGTTTCCGTGTTGGCCGGCGACGATGAGGACGTGTTGCTTGTCGTCGTCCGGAACGTTGGGATCGGTGAGCGTCAGCGCGTCGATAGGGCGGCCTTCGTTGGTGTGGAGAACGGTTCTCAGCACGGCGCGGCCTTGGCAGCGGCGTTCGGCGTCGAGCAAGTGTTGTTGGACGGTCTGGTTATCCGGGCCGGGAGGGGGGGATGCTTCATTCATGTAGATGGGTAATCCTTTTGCTCAATACCCGCTCGGGTCACGCCATTTATCCATCCATTATAGAAGGGTAAACGGTAATGATGCAAAGCAGCGTTGGGCCTTCCACAGTTGCAAAGGGGGTAACCCTGCGAGTTGTCGGTTGGAGTGAATCGTTTGATCGCATCAGGGATGGATATAAAAATGATACTGATAGGGATTGTCTGACACGATGTGCGTTGTCATGGCACACTTCCGCTGACGTGCGATGGGGATCAGGTGGGCGATCCCATGGGCATCGGTCCTGGCGGGGCCTGCAAATTTTTGTCCTGGGTGGCGCATATGTATGCGGAATCGGACGAAGAGCTGATACAGACGTGACGGGCGGTCGGCGCTTTCGGTGCTTTTGAAGTGTTCGGGTTTGACACGTGCTTGTCATTTTGCCAGGTGAACGCCCCCTCCCGAATGGCGAGAGGGGGGCGTTCGCATGAAGAGTATGGTTGGTTTGTTATGGCGGTCAGCGCAGGTCAAGCGTCGTGTCCCGGTCGATCGAGATGGGGCGTTGCTTGCCGCCGGTGGCGATGGTGTAGTCGCCGACTGGGGTGGTGTTATTGCCCTTGCCTTTCAGTGTCACCAGGTGTGTAGCGAAACGCCCGTCCGAGTCGAACTTCCCGCTCGCAGCGATTGATCCATCCGGGCCAGTGATTGTCACGTCTGATTCCGGCGAACCCTGCACGGTCAGCTTCCATCCCACCTCAAACTCCGATTCCTTTTTCGTATCCTGAGCTTCAAAAGTGAGGGACATGCCCTCGACTTTGTTTGAGAACAACTGCACGTTGTGCGACAGATACTTCCACCATCCGACGCGAATGGCGGGGAATTGTTTAGAGCCGGGCGTCTTGATGAGCGTGTTATCCCGAATGAGGACGTTCTGCGCCAGGCCGTACCGATTCGCCACCCAGAAGAACGAGGAGTTGGAGCGGACGGTGTTACCGTAGAACTCGCCGCCGTTATTGGAACCGCCGATGTAAAAAGCGTATGCCTCGCCGGTCTTGGAATTGGGGTGTTGGTTGTCGACCACGACATTGTTGTCGTAGACGTAATTTTTCCCCCCGCCGACGCTCATGAATACGCCGTATCCCATCGACAGGTAGCTCTCCCTCGCCTCCGGGTAGGGCGTGCCGATCAGGTTGATCGTGTTGCGGTAGATTCGGTTATCGAAGCATCCGCGTTCGCTGCCTTCCTCGGCGTTGTAATCGGTGATGCGGACGGCACTGGTGGAGTAGTCGGCATTGCTGTATTCGTTATTGGGTGGGGCGGAGGTGATGTTGAAGGTGTTGTCGAAGACCTCGATACCTTTGCGGCGGAAAATCAGTATGCCGGAACCAATGCGTGGCTCGAACCGGTTGTGGTGGATTTTCAGCCGGTCCGCGGTGGCAACGATGCTGTAGTGATTGGTAACGGTTTGTTCGTTGACGAACCGATTGTGATGGATCGCGGAATCATCGCCCCTGATGGAGAGATTGCCCTGGCCGCCGAGGAACTCGCAATGCGCGATTTCGGAGGGCTTCTTTCCGCCCACGACCGCCGCCATATCGTGGCCGTGGCGGTTGATGATGAAGGGGGTGTCGATTTCGAAGAGGCAGTTGCGCATCTGAACGTCGCCGTCGGTGCGCAGGCCGTTGGTGTTGATGCCGGCGGCCTTGAACTTGACGTTCTCAATCACGAGCGTGGTGTCGGAGGACGAACAGAGTAGGCCGGTCGATTGCACGCCGGTAAAGCCACTCTGGATGGTTCCGTTGCGGATGGTGACCGTTCCGCCTGTGACGATGGGCAGGTCGGGGCGTGGCCGGGTGCTAAGGGCGAGTGGGTCCTGGCTGTAGTCGTAGAAGCTGGGGAGATCGCCGTCATATAAGGCGCGGTGGTAGGCGAACGGTCGGATCCGCCCGACGACCCCGATGCCCGCGTCGAGCGCAGGGCGGATGTCGACGCAATCGAGTACGGCATTGCCTTTGAGGGCCTTGACGCGGATGCGGTACTTTCCCGCCGGCTGTCCGCTGAAAAGCCCGATCACGCCGCCGCCCCCCATGCGCGGCGCGCCTTTGACAGGTACGCCTTCGCGTTTGGAGTCGCCGAGCTTGAACGCGACGTTCACCTCTTCGCCTTTCTCGTTCTCGACCTTGATCTGCACTTGCATTCGCTCGTGTGCCACCAGTGCCATGGCGTAGTAGGCGCGGTCGGGCTCGGGGAGATTGATATACGGGCTGACGATCTCCTGGCCTTCTGGAAGTCGGCAGATCGACTCGCCGACGATCGGGTGCACCCATCGCATTTTTTCGGATTTCGCGCCGGGCGCGTTGGAGACGTCCCAGCCTTTCATGCCGTCTTCGAAACTGTAATTGGGAACGTGCTCGTATCCGCCGTCGGCATAGCGGACGCTGTAGCCGTTGAGGTCGAGCGTGACGTTCTGGCCGAGGAATAGCGCGGTTCTCGGGGAGGCGATGTCGTTCATGAGCACGTAGGTCGCCCCCGGCTGCGCATAAATTCCCGGCTGCGTGACGGCGATTTCGCCGGCGTTCAGCTCCGCGCGGGGCGTGGTGGGGCGATATTCACACAAGGCGGTCGATCCAAGTGCCCCGATGACTGCAATGGTGTGTCTGGTCACGGTATTCATGGCGTGTTTTGGCTCCTTTGAAACGCACCTGTTCGTGCTTGCACTGATCCGTTAAGGATGAAGAAAAATACTGTACAGATGGATGATAAATATGGCCAGCATTAAAAGAGAGCGTGACCCTGTAATTCGGGATGTGAGAAAAAACTATAACTCTTTTTGGAAAAGCCACTAACAATGATTGGCGAGAAATCATCGTCCATTTTTATCCATCAGAGATGTATTTAAAATCTGTATGGCAGGAAAAATTATGTTGTCATCGAAAGGAGCATGAACTATGTTTTCGCCTGGGTCCGAACGTCGCAGTCGGCGGAAGCCGGGCGGTCCGGGTTAAGCATCGGCTGCAATGAGTTGCGGGCTTTAAGCGGTCGCTCAACCGGCCACGACCCGGATGGAAAGAGGCGAGCTGTCCACTCCAAGCATCCGCAACGCGTTTGCGCTGCTGTCGAGTCAAGAGGAGCACTCTGCGGGCGTCGTGAACGGATTGTTTTCGCAGTCACCGATTGCCAGGCCTCTGGCGGAACGTCGTCGGTCGTCGATTCTGAGGGGGGCGAATCGTGGCCGACGAGGACCGCTTGTTGATCTGATGAATGATAATGCACGCTTGGGGTAGAACGACGTTTTGAGGGATGAAGGAACTCTGGTTTTATGTCGAGTACTCGGACGTTTCGGCTGTCGAATTTCACGGGAAGGCGAGCGCGTTGTTCTGATCCTAGGCAGAATGCGGTTCTGCTGGAGAACAGCACCATCAGTTGCGGAGTCTATCGGCCGGGGACGGTCGACGCCGTGATGTTTGATCATGCTGTCATTCTCGAACCCGCCACCGCGGACTACCTCTATTCGGATTTCACGCCCGTTCCACAGCCTTACGAGCCTGGCACGCGAGTGTTTCTGGAGAAGATCGTCGATCGGGTGACCGACGGCATTCGAGCCGACGGCGACCGGGCGATTGCGTTGATGGACTGGGTGCGCGACCTTCCTCGCACGTACACTCGTGGTTCCTGGCTGACGTCCGGCGCGGGTGGTGGCGATTTGTTCCACGGCGGGACCGAGGAAGAGGTGATCCGCAAGGGCTCCGACATGTGCAACGAGATGGCGCGGGTGCTGGGCATCCTGGCCCAGGTGGCCGGGATGCCGTCCCGCTACGTAGGCCACATGGTCGCCATTGACTACGACGATGTGACGGCCAGCACTGGCCATGGGGTGAGCGAGATCTACATCGACGGCCAGTGGGCGTACTTCGACGTTCGCGGGCGATATTTTATCAAAGACGATGGTTCTTTCGCGTCCGCGTGGGACCTGTTGAACGATCCTGACCTGATCCACCGCCAGGGCAAACGGGTGTTGTCACACCGATGTCGTCACACCAATCACGCGCTGGCCGAGCAGTATTACGTTTCTCCGGCGGTGACGATCGTCGCCAATTATCTTGCTTCTGATCATCGGAAGTACGACTACTCCTGGGTGTATCCGTCCGAGTCTCGAAGCCGGGAGGCCCGCGAGCTCGGCCGGCATCTGAGGGTGACCCGCCATCAAATCGTACTTCCGCAGCCCCGCGTGCGCATAGGCTAAGAAAGCCGAGGCTATTCCGACATAACAGGCCATTGATGACCAAAAAAGCATAGGGAATTGTCCCTCGATGCAGGAGAAGATCTCCATCATGGATGGTATGATCTCCGGCCAGCGGGATGCTGACGGATATCTTCCGTTGCAGTGAAAGGTCATCGCGGAACCGAACGGGCCGCACCGTTTTTGACGGCGGACCGCGGGGTCGGAAGGAAGTAATGGCTCATAACGAGTTGATTCAGTCGCTGCTTCGCGCAGTGGATGTGCTCGAACTGGTGGCGCAAACCGAGCGGGGAATGACCTTGGTCGAGATTTGTTCGGCGCTGGACATGAAGTCGTCCACCGTCCACAACATTCTTCGAACCCTCGTTGCCCGAAACCTGGTCGAACGAACCACCTCCCCAGTCCGCTTCCGTCTCGGCTCGGCCGTATTTCGCCTTGGCGAAGAGCGTCAGAACCACATGGTCGTGCGCCATGCCTCCACGATCATGAAAGACATGTTCGAGCGGCTGAAGGCCCTCATGCCTGAGAAGCCGTTGGGGCCGCGGGAAGAGGCGTCGATCAGCTTCTCGCAATACTGGGGCGGCGAAGTGGTCATGCTGCTTCGCCTGCGTATGCAGCGGCCGGGCGTTCTGGAGCGGCCGCGATGGCCGATGAACGCATACGAGAGCGCTTCGCCGCTGTGCTTTCAGGCGTTCTGGACCGCCGAAGAGTTGGAAAGCTATCGTCAGCGTCATTCGTTCAGCCCGCGCCTCTGGAAAACGCAGGAGCGGCTCGATCTGTTCCTCCAGAAAGTTCGTGAATTGGGGTACTCCAAGCCGCCGATTTTCAAGCCGGAAGATTTCCGTTGCGCGGTCCCCGTCTGGGGGAAGGGGCATCGGTTGCTCGGCGTGCTGGGCGTCGGAATCTGGCTGGAAAAGCCCTTCTCCGGCGGCCGCAAGCTCATCAAAG
>JBBCIV010000277.1:0-2648 GCA_037189665.1 Phycisphaerae bacterium
CCAGGCGTAGCTCGCCGTCGTGTCGCCGGAGACGCGTTCTTCCAGCACCTGCCAGGCGGCGCTGAAGTACTGATCCGTTGAGCCTTCCTCGATCCGCCGGGCAAGGCCGTCGTATTCGTAGCGAATCAGGCTGGATTCGCCCTCCTTGGCTTCGACCATCCTGTTCCACGCATCATAGATGAGTGTTCGCCCCTGCTGATCCGTTGTGGTGTTGCCGTTGGCGTCAAAGGTCAGTTCGTTCTCACCCATGCCGGTCAGCTGGTTCTGGCTGTTGTGGGTGCGGGTCTCCGTCACGCTGTTGGTCGTCACCGAGTTGGAGTTGCCCAGCGCGTCGAGGCTCCAGTTCTGGTAGGCCGTGCTGTTTCGCCGGGTGTCGGTCAGGCGGTTGAGATTGTCGTAGTAGCTCGCCGCGTAGCTGACGCGGGCCTTGGCCGTGCCGGAGCCGCTGGACGGGTTGCCCAGCTCGCCGGTGTCGGCCGCGTCGTGGAACCGCTGGCGGCCGGTGACCAGAATCACGTTGCCGTTGGCGTCGTAGGCATACTCGGCCTGTTCGAGCACTATATCGCCATTGATGCCGCCGGCATGGGTCCAGTTGACGTCCCCGCCGCCGTCGGTGACGAACGACTTGGTCACCCGGCCAAGGCCGTCGTACTGCGTCTTCTGCACGGCGCTGCCGGACGAGGCGGACTTGATCGCCTGCCCACGCTTGTCGAACCACGTCTGGCTGACCAGACCCGTGCCGGCCACGTCGCCGTTGGAATGCGTGACCCGGTATCGTTGCAGGACACAACTCTTTACACTGCGGGCAGACGGGATTCGAAAGCGCGGGTCATAAGTTCTTCAAAAGTCTTAAATTCTACGATGTCATCACCACTATGGCTGTGCTGCTTATAGGTTTTAGTATTTAAATCGAGCGCCCAAAGATCCATTTCGCTATAAGCAAAAACAAGTAGTGACTCTACATCCTCTTGTCGATCAATACGTAAGGTACGATTGGCTTCGAGTATGCCATTTATCCGGACACTTCGATTATTTATGTTTGCACGAGGTTTTGAACCAAAGACCTCAACACCATTAAAAAGTACACCATCAGCAAGTGAAAGCAGAGTGAGGTAATGATCTGGAAGATTGACGCGATATTTTTTCTCCACTTTTCTGTTTAGTTCGTCCAGATCCTTAGTATTGCATGGCGGTTGCATCTTACTCTCATATTTGCGTTCAACTTCGGCAATTCGATGTATCAGTTGATCTATTTTCATACTATTTTCCTGTATAGATATTTATCCCTTCAAACATTACCCATTCGCCTTCGATCCAATCACCAGGGTCTAAATCTCGTGTCAATTCATTCTGGGTATTTGTCAATGCTGCATGATGTGGCGTACCCTTGATCAAAACGAGGTTATCGTAGGAATTTGTACCACCCCAATCCAGTGGGAACTTGTGATGAACGTCAAAACCAATTGGAGTCAGGCCATCCTTGAGTCGATTTATATCACCAGTACTGAATCCTAAATTCCGAAGATGTTGTTCCTTCTGAGGAGTATCAGCGAGGCTCTTCAGAAAATTACCTCGGACGTTCTGGTCAAAGTCAACACGATATGCATTGGCAATTTCAGGTTCGACTTTCTTCGCGCGGATATACGAATTTTGTTGTCCCTTAAATTCTATTCTCTTTCCGTGAAGCTTGCCATAGAACTTCGCTTTTACCGTACCGATGACTCGAGGTTTTCCCGCCTTGACGGCCGCGGTAGCCTGAAGGCTCAGCATCCCCGCCCGCACCATCGTCGGGCTCACCCCCGCACCTTCCGCCATTCCCATCGCCACGTTCATCACCGGCGTCAACGCCGCCTCGGCGATCTCGTCCTCGATGTAGTTCTTGGCGACGGTCTTGACGACCGCCTTCAGCCCCGCTTTCGTCACGAACGACGCGGCGGTGTACGTCCCGCCCGTAAACAAGCCTAAGCCGTACTCCGCCGTCTCCAGCACCTTGTGCGAAGAATCCGCAACGACAAACACCGTTCCCGCCAGGTTCGACTGGAACCCCGCCGCGTCACCGAACTCGTCCAACGCCGTCTCGAACTGATCCAGCAACTGCTTCGTAGGCTTCAGCTCGCCGAGGTTGAACGGCAACGCCGTCACCCCCAGCAGAACCATTTCGTACTGTTCAAGGTCTTCCCGGTTATCGAACCAAGCCTAGTACGTGTTCTGGTACGTCGCCGCGTTCTCCGTCAGCTCCTTCAGCCCCTGAAGGTAAGACTGGTACAAGGGATCGATCGCGTCAAACGCTTCGATCGCGTCGTCCGCGAGATCCATCGTCTCGTCGGCATCAACGTCAGGGTTGTCGTAGATGGCCTTCCATGCTTCGCCCAGGTCCGCGAGTTTTCGAATTACTGCGTCGCGTCGGGACTGCACTTGCGTCAAACGCGAATAAAGGCCGCTAATCGACCCGTCGAACTCGCCGCTGAGCGGACCACCGGGAACATCAACGTCAGTCGGATCGTTTTCAAAGGTATAAACTGGTGACGGCGGTGCACTGATTCCGACGTTCAGCTGGACCCAGTTCTGATATTGCACGCCGGCGGCGTCGGTGCAGGTGACGACGAAGAAATCCCAGCCCAGGTACGGCTCATCGTCGATGTTATCGT
>JBBCIV010000278.1:0-16315 GCA_037189665.1 Phycisphaerae bacterium
GGCCCCGTGGGCGCCGGGGCTGGTGAGGCCGACCTGGGCGTTCATGTTCGCGCCGTCCATGTAGACCTGTCCGCCGGCGTCGTGGGTGATCTGGCAGGCGTTGCGGACGGTTTCCTCGAACACGCCGTGCGTGGAGGGGTAGGTGATCATGAGGGCGGCGAGGTTGGCGGCGTGCTGGCCGGCCTTGGCTTTCAGGTCGACGAGGTCGATGTTGCCCTGGTCGTCGCAGGCGACGGGCACGACCTTGAAGCCGGCGATGACGGCGCTGGCAGGGTTGGTGCCGTGGGCGCTGGTGGGGATGAGGCAGATGTTGCGATGCGCTTCGCCGCGCGATTCGTGATAGGCGCGGATCATCAGCAAGCCGGCGTATTCGCCTTGCGAGCCGGCGTTGGGTTGAAGCCACGTGGCGGCGAAGCCGGTGATGTCGGCCAGCCAGGTTTCCAGCGTCTTGAATAGTTCGGCGTAACCCTTCCACTGGTCCGCCGGCGCGAACGGATGGATCGCGCCGAACTCCGGCCAGGTGACGGGGATCATCTCCGTCGTGGCGTTCAGCTTCATCGTACACGATCCCAGCGGGATCATGCTGTGGCAGAGCGACAGGTCCTTGCTCTCCAGCCGTTTGATGTACCGGAGCATTTCGTGTTCGGTGTGATAGCTGTTGAAGACGGGGTGGGTGAGGAAAGTCGATTGCCGATTGCCGATCGTCGACTGCAGATTGGAAGACGTTGTCGGTTTGGCGCCGAACAGCGCGAGCAGGGCGTTGACGTCGTCGAGCGTGGTTGTCTCGTCGAAGGAGATGAGGATGCCGTCGCCGACCGAGCCGAGGTTAGCCTGGCTCTGGGCGGCGCGGGTGATGATCGATTTGGCGTCGCCGGTGGCGAGTTCAATGCGAACGGTATCGAAGAAATCGTCGTGGGCCACGTGATGGCCGGCGGTGCGAACGGCGTTCGCGAAGGTCAGCGCGAGCTGGTGCACGCGCGTCGCGATCCTCTTCAGGCCTTCTGGCCCGTGGTAGACGGCGTACATGCTGGCCATGTTCGCCAGCAGTGCCTGGGCGGTGCAGATGTTCGACGTTGCGCGTTCGCGGCGGATGTGCTGTTCGCGAGTTTGCAGCGTCAGGCGCAGCGCGGGGGTGCCGGCGGCGTCCTTGGAGATGCCGACGAGACGGCCGGGCATCTTGCGGGCGTAGTCGGATTTGGTGGACATGAACGCCGCGTGCGGGCCGCCGAAGCCCATCGGTACGCCGAATCGCTGGGCCGAGCCGATCGCGATGTCCGCGCCGAATTCGCCCGGCGGCGTGATGAGCGTGAGGGCGAGCAGGTCCGTTGCGACGACGAGCAAGGCGCCGTCCTTGTGCAGCGCGTCGGCCAGTTCGGAATAGTCGATGATCGCGCCGTCGGTGGCGGGGTATTGGACTAGGACGCCGGCGATGTTGTCGTAGGTCGTGGGTGATGAGTCGTGGGTCGTGGTTTGCGCTCCCCGACCGCCAACCCCCAACCCACCCCCCACGCGCGTCACGACGCATTCAATGCCCATCGATCGAGCACGCGTTTTCACCACTTCGATCGTCTGCGGATGACAGCGGTCGTCGACGATGAAGCGTTGTCGGGCGTGCTCATGCACGGAGACGCACATCGCCATCGCCTCGGCGGCAGCGGTGCCCTCGTCGAGAAGGCTGGCGTTGGCGAGGGGCAGGCCGGTGAGGTCGCTTACCATGGTCTGAAAGTTCAGCAGCCCTTCGAGCCGACCCTGGCTGATCTCGGCCTGGTAGGGGGTGTATTGCGTGTACCAGCCGGGGTTCTCGAGGACGTTGCGGAGGATTACCGGCGGGGTGATGGTGTCGTAATAGCCCTGGCCGATGTAGCTCTTGTAGATCTTGTTCTTCGACGCGATCGCCTTCAGCTTCCGCAGCGTTTCGGTTTCGCCTTGCTCGGGGCCGACGTTCAGCGGTTTCTTCAGCCGGATGGCGGCGGGCACGGTGGCGTTGATGAGCGCGTCGAGCGAGTCGTACCCAACGACGCGAAGCATCTCTCGCAGGCCGGCGTCGTTCGACCCTACGTGGCGGCGGACGAACGTGTCGAGCGGGGCGGTCAGGTCAACCTTGTTGGACGAGGTTTGTGCTTCGATCGTGGGCATGGGGGGCAGTCTATTCAAAATGGGAAACCCACGCACTCTCGCACGTGGGGAATCGATACCACTGTGACATTACGTATCCCGGCAGCGCCGGGACTAATGGCCGCTTGAAGCCTTGTACGGCTCGGCGTCGAGCAGGGCGTTCAGTTCGGTCGGGTTCGACGGCTTCACTTTAATCATCCAGCCGGCTTCGAACGGGTCTGTATTAACGGTGCCGGGATTGTTGTTCAGGTCATCATTGACCGCGACGACCTCCCCCGAGACACCGGAATACAGATCGCTGGTAGCTTTGACCGATTCGATCTCGCCGAAGCGGCTGTTGGCGGAGAGCTTCGTGCCGACTTTGGGGAGCGACACGTATGTGACGTCGGTCAACTCGTCGGCCGCGAATTGGGTGATGCCGATGACGACGACGTCGCCATCGAGCTTGTGCCATTCGTGTGATTTCAGGTATTTACGATCTGTGGGGACGCTCATGGTCGATTTCCGATTGCCAGCCGCCGATTGGTTTCAAAAAAGCGTTCGCGTTTCCGACAATCGGCAATCGGAAATCGATAATTGGTAACTCATTGCCTCTTATAAAACGGCAGCTTCACGACCTTCGCCGGGACGAGTTCGCCTTTGAGGTCGACGGAGATCGACGTGCCTTCCGCAGCGTCGGCCGCAGGGACGTAGGCCATGGCGATGGACTTTTGCAGCGTGGGCGACATCGTGCCGCTGGTGACGACGCCTTCGCCGTGCGGGCCTTTGACGATCGTTCCCTGACGGGCGATTCGGCGTCCTTCGAGTTCCAGGCCGACCAGCTTCTGCGCCGGGCCGGCTTCGGCGATCTTTTTCAGCGCCTCGCTGCCGATGAACGGTTTGTCGAACGACACCGCCCAGGAAAGCCCTGCGGAGATGGGGTCGATGTTTTCGCTTAACTCGTGGCCGTACAACGGCATGCCCGCTTCCAGGCGGAGCGTGTCGCGCGCTCCAAGCCCCGCAGGCTTGAGCGTCGCCTCCGGCCTATCGAACCGGCCGGCGAGGGCCTTCATCGCCATCGGCGCCATCTTGGCGGGGAGGATGACCTCCACGCCGTCCTCACCGGTGTAGCCGGTGCGGCTGACGGTGTACTTTACCAGCATCATGAATGTGTCGGACACGAACTCATACCGTTTCAGGTTCTGCACCGCTTCCAAATGCCCGCCGACGCGTTCGATGACCTTTGGCCCCTGAAGGGCGATCATGGCGGTGCTCTCGGTATTGTCGGCGAGGTCGAAATCGAAGTCCTTTTCCTTCCGCACGTTATGGAAGTGGATGTTGATCTTCTCGCGGTTGCCGGCGTTGACGACCATCAGCCAGTGCTTTTTGTCGCGTGACACGATGACGTCGTCGAGGATGCCGCCAGCCTCGTTGCAGATCATGCCGTAGCGGCATTGGCCAGGCTTCATTTTTTCCACGTCACGCGTGAACACGTGCTGGAGAAACGGGATCGCATCCTTGCCGCTGATCTGCAGCCGGCCCATGTGCGACACATCGAAAATGCTTCCGCTGTTCCGCGTGTGATTGTGCTCATCAACGATCGATCGATACATGATGGGCATTTCCCACCCAGCAAAATCGACCATCCTGCCACCGGCGGAAACGTGAAAATCGTGGAACGGCGTGTGCTTCAGCATGTGCCTATCGAGCGTACGCACTTGGCAGGGATAATCAAGAAAGCCGGGCACCCTAACATAATTATAACTGTAAGGTTTGATGCAGGCAATACTTCTCTATACGTGCGTAGTTGATGCACTCTTATGGAGGATGGCTGGCGCCGAGATTCCAGAATGCCCGGCACATCCCTCAGAAAGCAATCAGACCGAACCACAGACGTAAGATTGACGTAAGCATGACCAAATCGATGGTTTGTGATTCCCCGCAAATGTAGTGTATCATTGGTTGTTGCGCAAGCACGCTGTAACGCTTGGACGTGGGGTGATTTCATGGCAGCGAAACTGAAGTCGTATTCGTCCACAGAGATTGGGTTGAAGGGGCGAATCGTCGAATTTCTGAACCTCTATCGACGGCAGAGCCGCAATATCCCGCAACAGGTTTCGACGTTGATCGATCGGATGCGTGGCGCGGAGAACGAGGTGCAGGCGATTTCCGGTATGTCGTTCGATGGCCTGCGCGTCCTGGAAATCGGACCGGGGCAGAAACTGCGACAGACGAAGTACTTCGCCCGCAAAAACCGGGTTACGGCGATCGACATCGACGAACTTGTCCAAGGCAATAGCCTGGCCTCCTGGTGGAAGATGCTTCGTGCGAACGGGCCGATTCGCGTCGCGAAGACTGCGGCGCGGAAGGCGCTGGGAATCGACGCCGCTTACGAGGCGGAAATGGAGCGTCAGCTCGGCTCGCCGACGCCAAAGCATCTGGATGTTCGCCGAATGGACGCTGCCAGCATGACGTTTGAGCCCGGCGAGTTCGACCTCGTCTATTCGTATTCGGTGTTCGAGCACTTGCCCGAGTGCGAACGCGTGCTCGCCGACGTGGCACGTGTGCTGCGGCCGGGCGGGGTGGCGTACATCAGCCTGCACCTGTACACGAGCGATAGCGGCTGTCATGACCCGCGTATCTTCTCCGGCCAGCGCGAGGGGCTGCCGCTTTGGGCGCACCTTCGCCCCGCGTATGCCGACCGCATACACCCGAACTCGTTCCTCAACCGCCTGCGGCTGGCCCAATGGGTTGGGCTGTTCGAAAAGCACATGCCGGGCACGATCTTCCGCAAGATGCAGTACGGCGAAAAACGCCTGCGGCCCGAGGTCGAAAAGCTCCACGCTGCCTCCGAATTGGCGGAGTACACCGACGACGAACTGCTGACCACCGATTTCGTCGCCATCTGGCGGAAGCCGGACAACGGCGATGGCAGGGCGCGCCTTGTCGCCTGATGCGCTGAGAGAGCATTCGCGTTAGTAGTGATGAAGCTGGCCGCGCGTGCGATTGCCACATCTCTTGCTAGTGCGTACCTTTCAATGCGTATATGACCAAGATTGCCATCATCGGACTGGGCCCCATCGGCCTCGCTGCCGCCAAGGCGGTGCAGCGCGACCAGGGACTGCAACTCGCCGGCCTTGTCGATATCGATCTCGCAAAACGCGGTAAACGCCTCGTCGAACTCGACGCCGCCGCCGAGGCGGACGACGTTGCGGTCGTTTCCGACCTGGACGAACTCGACGGGCAGCCCGACGTCGCGATCCTTTCCACCACGTCGTACTTCGACCGGATGGCGCCAACGTTGCGGCAGCTTATGCGACGCCAAATCCACGTCGCCAGCAGTTGCGAAGAGATGGCGTGGCCGTGGCTGCGGCATCCGCATTTAAGCGACGTCATCAACAACGAGGCGATCGATTCCGGCGTTACGCTTGTCGGCACGGGCGTGAATCCCGGATTTGTGATGGACCTGTTGCCGGTCGTGCTGTCGTCGATGCTGGCGCGGGTGGAGCGGGTGAAGGTCGTCCGCGTGGTGGATGCGCTGACCCGTCGGCTGCCGCTGCAGCGGAAGATCGGGTCGGCGATGACCGTCAAGCAGTTCCAGCAACTTGCGGACGAGAATCGCATTGGCCATATGGGCATGGGCGAAAGCGTCACGATGCTCGCCCAAGGCCTCGGCCGGCATCCGCTGCGAAGTGAGATCAAGACGACGCTCAGGCCCGTCATCGCCGAGCGGCAGATCGAGTGCGGGCTGGGCACGGTCGAGCCGGGGCAGGTGTGCGGCATGCACAACACCGGGTCGTATCAGGCCGACGGCCTGACGATCGAACTCGACCTCACCATGGCGCTGGCGGCCAAGGAACCGCGCGACGAAATCCAGATCGTCGGCGAACGCACGATCACGACCGTCGTTCCCGGATCGACGCCGGGCGATACCGCCACCGTGGCGGCGCTCATCAACGTCGCCCGAAAGCTGCCGGCCGCACCGCGTGGGCTTAAGACCATGCTCGACCTGATCCCCTGCGGATGCGCAAGTCGGTGAACTTATTTTACATACAAGAGGAAACAGACGATGTCCGACCGAACCCCCGATCTTGTGCTTCCGCTTTGGTCCGATGTGCCCGGCAAGCTGGGCGATACGTCCGAGGACAATCCCACGCTCGCGCTCTACCGGCCGGAGAATCCGACTGGCGCGGCGGTGCTGGTGTGCCCGGGCGGGGGCTATTCGGGACGGGCGCGGCACGAGGCGGGCGTCGTGGCGGAATGGCTGAACACCATCGGCGTGACGGGGATCGTCGTTGAGTATCGCGTGAAGCCGTACAAGCACCCACAGCCGCTGAACGACGTTTCGCAGGCGATGCGGTTGGCCAAACAGAGCGCGGCCGACTGGAAAATCGACGCAACCCGTATCGGCGTGCTCGGCTTCTCGGCGGGCGGGCATCTGGCATCGACGCTTTCAACCCACTACGAAACCGACACGCGGCCGGCGTTCTCGATCCTGCTGTATCCGGTCATCACGCTTAACCCGCCTTCGGCGCACACCGGCTCGCGCAACAATCTGCTTCAGGACCCGTCTGACCAGAAACAGGTTGATGCGTTGAGCAATGATCAACACGTCACCCCCGATACGCCGCCGGCGTTCATCTTCCACACCTACGAAGACGGGGCCGTGCCGGTCGAAAACGTCCTGCTTTACGCTGCGGCGCTGCGGGCGAACAAGGTGCCGTTCGAGATGCACATTTACGAGCGGGGCAATCACGGCGTCGGACTCGCACAGGACAAGCCTGCCCTGGCGACCTGGCCGGGGCTGTGCGCTAACTGGCTGAAATTGAGAGAGTACGCGCGCTGATGCGAGCGAGGGACGGAAAGATGCCCGAATCGTTCTTCGACTTTCGCGCCCGCGTTACCAAGCCGTCGGCGAGCGCCGATACGGACGAGGCACGCCTTGCGCGCGCCATCACCGTCGCCGAGCTGACCGGCCGAATCGATGCGGCGATCAAATCGGGGCTGCCAGGGTCGATGCTCGTCAAAGGCGAGATCAGCAACCTCAACATCCACCGTGCCAGCGGACATATCTACTTCACGCTGAAGGACGACCGGTCGTGCATCGACTGCGTCATGTTCCGCGGCGATGCCGAACGGCTGAAAGTAATGCCCGAGGATGGCGACGAGGTACTGGCGGCCGGCTCGGTGCGCGTTTACGTGCAGCGGGGGCGGTATCAGTTGTACGTCACACAACTGACGCCCGTTGGCCGAGGGGCGCTGGAGGCGAAGTTTCAGGTCCTGAAGGAAAAGCTTGAGCGTGAAGGCCTGTTCGACCCCGATCGGAAGCGAACGCTTCCGTCGTATCCGCAGCGGATTGCCCTCGTCACCAGCAAACAGGCGGCGGCGCTGCAGGACATGCTGAAGGTGTTCTCGCGATATCCGTGGCTCACATTGCGGCTGTGCCACGTGCCGGTGCAGGGCGACGGCAGCGCGGAGAAGATCGCGGCGACGCTGAACGACCTGTCGCGGAAGGCAAGCGTCGATCTCATCATCCTGGCGCGCGGCGGCGGGTCGTTGGAGGACTTGTGGGAGTTCAACGAGGAGATCGTTGCCCGGGCGATCGTGGCGTCGCCGATTCCGGTGGTGACGGGCATCGGGCACGAGGTGGACGTGTCAATCGCCGACCTCGCGGCCGACTATCACGCCCATACGCCGACCGAGGCGGCGCAGGTGGTCGTGGCCCAATGGAAGCTTGCGGCGGTGCTGGTCGATACCGCCAGCCAGCGGCTGTCGCGGTCTCTGCGGCAGGTGATCGGGACGGCGGGACAGCGGCTGCTGTCGATCGAACGGCACGAGTTTTTTCGTCGGCCTACCGATCGGATCGATCGGGCCCGACAACTGCTCGACGACCGCGAACGCCAGCTCAACGCCACCCTTCGCGCGCTGGCCGACCGCGCCCGGCGGCGGCTTTCGGCGTGCGAGTCGCGATTGCAGGCCCAACACCCGCGGGCGACCGTCGCGATCCTGCGCCAACGCGTCCACACGCTCGCCACGCTCATTGGCCGGGCGGAGCAGGCGTCATTGCGATCGCGGTCGCAACGGATGGACTCGTTGGAAAAGCAACTCGTCGCGTTGAACCCGACCGGCGTGCTGTCGCGCGGCTACTCGATCACGTCGTTGAAAAAGGGCGGCCAAATCGTACGCGACGCCTCGCAGGTGAAGGGCGGCGACGTCATCGTCACGCAGTTTGCGGATGGCAAGGTGGAAAGCGTGGCCCGCGATCCGAAGCAGCCTGAGCTGTTCTAGGTAACTATCTCAAAACGCGAAGGAGCGAAGAGACGAAGAAATACACTCAGCCGCGAATCATACGAATGAAACACGAATAAGACAGAGGCCAGAGGCACGCAGCATTCTAATTCGTGTGATTCGTGGCTAAGAAGCTGTTTGAAAACCTCAAATGGAGCGGCCGTTTGCTGCGTGTCGTGGCACGGGTTTTCAACCCCTGATTAATGTTTGCGATCACGGGCTGAAAACCCGTGCCACAAGATATTCCGTTCTACACTCCAACAATCGGGTCCACGTTCTCCGGCCGGCCGCGGGTGAAGTTGAAGTTGTGGATGGGCCTGAGGGCTTCGATGACGGCGTTCATCTTCTCCGGATCGATCGGCGTGTTGGCGTAGCGAATATTGTCGAGGATGTTCTTCGGGCTGGCGGTGCCGACGAGGGTGGTCGCGATCTCCGGGTTGGCGACGGCGAACTGGATCGCCAGCTCGACGATGTTCCAGCCCCTCGACTTGCACAGTTCGACGGCCTTTCGCGCGCCGGCCTTGATCGTGTCGCTGGCGGGATGCCAGGCGGGCGTGCCGCGCTCGGTAAGCAGGCCCATGCCGGTGGGCGAGGCGTTGATCACGCCGACGTCCTTCGATTTCAGCAGCGGTACCAGATCGAGCAGCGCAGTGTCGTTTAACTCATACCGACAGAACGACAGCACCGTCTCCACCGTGCCGGCCGGCGTGCGCTCGACGACGTCGCGAAGCACCTTCAGCGGCAATGCGGTGATGCCGACGTGCCGCGCCTTGCCGGTCGATTTCAGTTGGTGCAGCGCGGGCAGCGTTTCGTTGATGATCTGGTTCACGTCGGCGAACTCGATGTCGTGGCATTGGACCAGGTCGACGTAATCGACGTTCAGCCGCGCCAGGCTTTCATCCACGCTCTTGACGACGCGCGCGGCGGAGAAGTCAAAGACGCCGTCGGCGTATTGCCCGACCTTGGTGGCGAGGTAGTAGCGTTTGCGGTCGATCTCTTTCAAGGCGTGACCGAGGACGGTTTCGGCCTTGGTCACGCCGTAATAGGGGGAGGTATCGATGAAGTTAATGCCGTTGTCGAGCGCGACGTGAACGGTGCGGACGCCTTCGGATTCGGAGATGTCGTGAAATACCCCGCCGAGCGATGATCCGCCGAAGCTGAGGATCGAGACGTCGAGGCCGGTGGTGCCGAGCGATCGTTGGAGCATAAGGAATCGTATTCTATTGTGTTGTGCCGCGCCGATCACGAGCACGCGCTAACGTCAAAAACGATGTCATTTTGTCCACCGAGTTGTGCACCGCCCATGTGCTGCCCGGACAGGGGGTTGCGCATCGGCGGTGGATAACTTTTTTTCAGATGCGAAGAATCATCCGGAGTAGAAGGGGCGCGCGGTAAAACACTTGGGTCGTCGAGCGGTAACACGCGAGGCGAAACTGATGAAGGCTTCGAAACGTGAAGCCGGTTCTCGAAAGACGCAAGCTGTCCGTGCGAAGAAAGCGAAAGCGGGCACGGCGGGAACCGGCGGCCAGCGACGGTGGGGCAACCCGCCCGTGGGTCCGATGAGAGTCGGAGCGCCCACGAAGGCCACCCGAAACGAATCGCGCCCAAAAGCGCGCCTCGGCAGTCCGGGTTAGCGTCGCCGCATGTGGTGCAACCCGCGCCGCGAGGGCAATACCCTCCGCCACGCGGGGCATCGAGCCCAATCGCACGCCTGCCGATCGAGTAATCGGTCAGGGCGTGGGATGATCCTAGGAACAGGGCTCGGGCCAGCGACACCCACCGCCTTTCAGTCGGGACTCCGCTTAGCCGCCCTATTGGGCGAGCGCCGGCGGCGGATACGGCCGCCGGCAACCGTCTGTACGAGTCGCCTCGCAAGATGCGCGGCCCGTGCTGATTGGGCCGAGGCGGACCCGGGCGCGAAGCAGATTGCCGACAGCATCGGCCCGACGCAGGTCCAGGCTCACGCGGCCACATCGCGAGTGGCTTCGTGAGCCTGCTGCTTTTTATCCACCTCGTCGTTTTTCTTTCCGATAGAAGAATTGATCCACGAATCTGCACGAATCGACACGAATTGAAGACAGAATTTAGCCACAGATAAACACAGATGGGCACAGATGAAAATTGAAATCATCTGTGCCCATCTGTGTTTATCTGTGGCTAATTATCCGGATTGTTAGCGAGAAGCCTGGCGGATGGTCACCATCTTTTCGCCTTCGCGGTTCAGCAGGTTGATGCGGACACCCTTGGTGAGGTCGGCTTCCTTGATGGCTTTGCTGGCCTCGTCGGCGTTCGTGATCTCAGTGTCGCCCACCTTAGTGATGAGGTCGCCCGGGCGAATGCCCACACGAGCGGCGGGGGAGGTCGGACGGACGGCCCGGACAAGCGCGCCCTTGGCATCGACGGGCAGGCCGGCGGCGTCGAGTTCGGCCTCGGTTGGATTGCTGAGCGTCACGCCGATCCCGACGTTCTGCGGGGCGGCCTGACGGGCGGAGGCCAGGATCGTCTGATCATCGGGCTGCTCGGCCAGCTTGACCGTGACGGTTTCGGTCTTCTTATCGCGCCAAACCGACAGCTTTACCTCTTCGCCAGGCGGGCTGAGCGCGATGACGTTGCGAAGCTCGTTCATCGTCGATACGGATTTACCGTTGATGTCCGTGATGATGTCGCCGGGCTGAAGGATTTTGAACGCCGGGCTGTCGCGCAGCACCTGCCGCACGAACACGCCGTTTTCACCCTTGTAGCCGACGGCTTCGATGTCATCCTTCATGCGCGGGTCGGCGTTTTTCACGTCGGCGATCTGCACACCCAGGTAGCCGCGCACAACTTTGCCGTGCGACTTGAGTGAGTTGTAAACCGTTTTCACCTGGTTCGACGGCACCGCGAAGCCCACGCCCGAGAAGCTGCCCGAGCGCGACGCGATGGCGGTGTTAATGCCGACCACTTCGCCCTTGAGGTTCACGAGCGGCCCGCCGGAGTTGCCGGGGTTGATGGGGGCGTCCACCTGGATGAAGTTTTCGTATGCGAAGCTCGAACTGATCACGCCCGCCTGGCGGTTCAGCGCCGAGACGATGCCGTGGCTCATCGAGCCGACGTATCCGAACGGCGAGCCGAACGCGACGATGATGTCGCCTTTCTCAAGCTGGTCGCTGTCGCCAAACGTGGCGGGGATGAGCCGCTCGGCCTTGATCTTGACGACCGCGATGTCGGTCTTCGGGTCGGTGCCGACGAGCGTGGCCGCGTCGGCTTGCCTGCCATCCTGGAGGACGACGATGATCTTGTCGGCTTCGTCGACCACGTGGTTGTTCGTGACGATGAACGCCTCATCGCCGTTCACGTCCATGATGACGCCGCTGCCGGTGGCCTGCTGAGAGAAATCACGATCAGGCAGGTCGGGCTGGCCGTCGCCGTCACGATCGAAGAATCGCCGGAGCATCTCGTCGTCCAACTCCGGAATGCGGGCCGACGCACGGCTCTTCTTTTCCACGCGGAGGTGAACGACGGATTGCTCCATCGCCTTGTTCACCTTCTTGAACGCGCTGGAGAGGTCGTCGAGCGTCTTGAGTTGTTCTTTGGCCAGTTCCACCTGCTGTTCAGCACGGGCGAAGCCGACATCCTTGACCAGCGACGACCCAACCGTAAACGTCATCGCGCCGGCGGCGCCGATGACAGCCATGGACAGAACGCGTTTAATGGGACTCATGTCTGATACTCCGATGAACACAACTTTACTCAGGTGATCCAGCGCATCGAGTTACCTGCCCGCCGAAGCGAGGAACTTCGCCTTCTCGTCGGCCGGCATCTCGTAGCAGTGCGATGCGTCAGGATAGGCGCCTCGCTCAATCAAACTGACGTAGGACCGCGCCGTTTCTATCAGCGACCCGCCGAGGTCGACCTTCGGAACGAACTTGGGCTGGCGGGGGGTTTGGCGCAGAAGATCTTGCAGAACAACGACGTGCGCATCGCACGCCGGCCCCGCGCCGCAGCCGATGACGGGCACATCGGTGGAGCGCCATATTTTCCCGCTGACCTCGTTCGGCACTGCCTCCAACAGCAAGCCGGCGGCCCCTGCGCGTGAGAATTGCACGGCCAGCGCAACGATCGCATCGGCTTCCGCTTGGGTTCGTCCCTGGAATTTATAGCCGCCCATTAGCCCGACCGCCTGCGGCCGCAGGCCGAGATGGGCGATGACCGCAATACCGGCGTCGGCGAGCCGCGACACCAGCGATGCCGACGTCGCGCCGGCCTCCAGTTTCACGCAGTCACAATTCGTCTCCTTGATCATCCGCACGACGTTGCGAACGCCCTGCGCGTCGTCTTCCTGATACGACCCGAACGGCATGTCGCCCATGACCAGCGATCGGCTCGCGCCGCGTTTCACGGCGGCGGTGATGTCGATCATGAAATCGAGCGAGATGGGAAGCGTGGACGGGTGCCCAAGGATGACGCTGGCGGCCGAATCGCCGACCAGCAGCATCGGCACGCCGGCGGCATCAAGTTGGCGCGCCGTGGTGTAGTCGTAGCAGGTCAGCATTGCGAGCTTCGAACCGGCGGTTCGGGCTGCGCGCAAGTCGTTAAGCGTAAAGGGGGCGGGAGCGTCCATATTGATCGTCCACATTGTATGCCAATCCCGCCGTCCGTGCGCGCCAAACCCTTTTCCGAACGCGCCGCCGCACGGATATCGGGCGTTGGGACGGCCGGAAGCTGGGCGGTTGGTTCCGATGGCGACGGGTGGTCACTTCTTGCCGAGGACGGCACAAAAGCCGCCGTCGTGATGCAATGCCGGATCGGCGTGGATGCTGGGCAGGGTGGTGTCGAGCGAGATGATCTCGAACGCATCGGCCTGCTTCGTCAGCCAGGCGATCTGGTCGCCGTTCTCCTCCGGCCAAATGCTGCACGTGCTGTAGACCAGCACGCCGCCCGGTCGCAGGTGTGGGATGGTGTCCAGCAGGATGCGCTGTTGCAGCTTGACGACGCTGGCGGTCGATTTCGCGTCTTGCCGATACCGCGCCTCCGGCCGGCGCAGGATGACGCCGGAGTTGGAACACGGCGCGTCGATCAGAACACGATCGAACGGCCGCTCGATCGCCATCTGGTCGAGCATGCCGACGACGTGCGTTTTCACCCATGTGATGCCGCGCTTCTGCAACGAGGCGTTCAGCCGCTTGATGCGGTGTTCCGACGGATCGATCGCGATCACCTCACCTTCGTCGCCGACGATATCGGCGATCTGAAGCGTCTTCGTGCCCAGTCCGCAACAGCGATCGAGCGCGCGCACGCCGCCGTCCAGTTCCATCTTTCCGATAACGCCGGCGGCGGTCGGGTCCTGCACTTGCGCGACGCCAGATTCCGCCCACTGGCTGAAATCCGCCTCGGCCGCATTTTCAACGATCCAGAAGCCGTCCTGCTTGTGCCGCCTGGCAGTCACGCCTTCGCGGAGAGATGTGACAGGAACGTATCGCCGGCGCGGACGATGGTTGGGGCGATCGCATTGTTCTTCTCGCAGAGCGCCAGTGCTTTCTTTTCGCCCATCAAGCTGACCAGACGCTGGAATAGCTCCGCCGGATGCGAGAGCACGGTGCGGGCGTATTCTTCCGCCCGTTCGCGAGAAGGCAGAGGCAGATCGGGCTCGCGCGTCGCCCGCCGCAGAACGGCGTTGACGAACCCGCCCGCCCGGCCGAGCCGAAGTCGCTTGGTCTGCTCCACCGCCTCGTCCACCGCCGCCGATGCCGGCACGCGGTCGAAGAAGCGGAGCTGCGCGATCGCGATCGCCAGCACCATCTGCACCAGCGGGTCAATTGCCTTCATTTCCCGGCCGGAATAGTGGCGGATGGCGTGTTTCAACAGCAGGAGGTTCTTCGATACCGAGGCGGCGATCGATTCGCCCAGCGCGCGGTCGCGCGGGTCGAGGTTCTGGGGCGTCAACTTGGTTGGTTTGTTCCATCCGGGCAGGTAAGACTGGCGGATCAGGTGCAGCGCATAATCACGGGCGTTCATGCGCCGATGATACCCGAACCCGCAGTAACACGCCCTCGGCGCGCGCTGGCTAAATCTTCCGCATCGATTGGGCGTGCGCGGCCTGGCGGGCGGCCTCGGCCTCGCGGATTTGCTGTAGGCGAGCCGGATCGACAACGTTGCGCTTCACTCGCGGGTCGCCGCGGCGACGCATCTCCTGCAATTGGGCGAGCGCGTCGGTCCGCTCCTTCTTCTCGTGCTTCTGGTAGACCCAGTTGAAGCAGTCATAGCGCGTGCGATAGAGCAGACCCATCCACGCGGTGGCCAGGTGCATGAGGTAGATCGCCGTCGCTACCAACCCGATGAGCCCGCCGCCGGTAAGGAGGATTTTGCCCCAGGGTAATTTTCCGACCGGCGCGGTCCATGCTGCGATTGACGCGAACGCCATCCCGCCCAGCACTGCCAGATAAGCAGTAAGGGAAAGGATGAACGCAATGCACACCAATGCGTAATGTCCGGGCGCCGACCTAATGACGGCGAACACGTATCGCGGCCGCATGTTCTGGAGCGCCCCGCTCGTGATCGCCGTGAACCCGGCGGCGGGAAAGATCAGGAGGCCCCAGATCACCAGCGCCACCATCAACTCCGGCATCTCGCTCGCGGGCTTCCAGAAGCGGCCAACCGCCTGAAGCAGAATTGCCGGCAGGAACGCGAAGGCGAAGCCGACAAACAATCCCACCAGCGGATGCCAGATATCGTCGGTGAACGACACGTGCCGCAACAGCACCGGCACATCGTCGCGGCCGGTGGGGCCGATCTCCTCCATCACATTGCCATAATGGGCGATGATCATCCCCACGATCAACAACACGAACGGAAAGAGAAAGAAATTCGCGATCGGCACCATCAGCACAAAGTAGGCAAGCAGGTGCAGCAGGAAGACGAACGTTATCGCCATCAGACTGCCGCCGGAAACAATCCTGAGGGGCATGCGCCACCAGCTCATTGGCCCGTATGACGCTGGTTCCATGGTGGAGTTGGAACTGTAGTTTAGCGCCGGCTTCGCAACTGGAATCTCGTGGGCCGGCGGACGCGCATCGGGGACCACGTCTACCATCTGCACAAGTTCGCCCGTCTCCGGGTCGTAGCGGGGCGAAAGACGGTTCGGCGCGGCATCGGCGCCGGGGGCATCGTCGAGGGCGAAGTATTCGTCGACAGATTGTCGCAGGTCATCGCGGTGGGCGTGGGTGCGGATTTTCTGTTTGAGGGCGGGGGCGAGCTCCTCGGCGTCCTTCATCTTTAGCGTGCCGTCGTCCTCAAACGCATTGATTTCATCCAGCGGGGGCACGTCGACCAGGCGCAGACAGGCGGGGCACTGGAGCGAGTCGCCGGCCCGTTCTTCGGGCAGGTCGAACACTTGGCCGCAGATGCAGGAGAAGTGGATCATCTCGTTGTCGGTCCCCGTCGGGTGTTTTAGACATTATACGACCTGTGACCCGATTTCGGTTCGGGAATAGTTCCGGCTACAATTCCCGCCGGTTGAAAGGACCGGAGATGACTCGTTTCGGAAGCATGATCGTAGGGGTAGTCGTCGGCGTGGCAGGCGCGGGGGCGTCACTGGCGATGGCGCAGGGCACGCCTTCGGTTGAGCAACTGCAGAAGCAGCTTGACGAAACCAACGTCCAGCTTCGCGCCGCCCAGGACCGAAAAAACGAGCTGGCGCTTGAAAACCAGAAACTGCAAAAGCGGCTGACCGAAATCGAGCAGCAGAATCAGGCCGTCCGCGAAGAGCTGGAAACGCTGGAGAACCGGGCCTACTTCCTCCGCGAGCACTACGCGGCGTGGCAGGAGTTCCTGGACGCCAACGCGCCGATCAAGGCGATGTGGTCGGCGTTCTTCAACTCCGCCAGCACGCCGTACCCCCTGACCGACATCCTCGGCGACGGTCATTGGCCCTTCAGCGTGGAGGGGTGAGCGCGGC
>JBBCIV010000279.1:0-22699 GCA_037189665.1 Phycisphaerae bacterium
CGCGAGCGAGCACTCGCGGGACGGACGCGGGGGTTTGTGACAGACGAGGACACAATGCTCAGCGTGCCCTTGATTTGCAGAGAGAAAATTCTGTGACCGCCGCGCGCGAATGCGTAAGGCCGCAACACACCACAAACGGGCAGCGGCCGCACGCAAGACACACGTAACACGGAACCGATTCCACCCAGGGCCATCAGAAAAAGTGACGCGCACGCCGCGGGCTGCCACGCTCGCCGCCGCGTCTCACAAACGGTTCGCAGCTTTGCCGGAGATATTCATGGATTCGATGCTGATCCCGTTGCTCGCGCAATCGAGCTGGGAAGAATACAAAGCCATCTTCTTGATGCAGGGGTTTGCCGGACTCAGCCTGGCATCAGTGTTCCTGCTGATGTCGCTGGGCCTGGCGATCATTTTCGGCCAGATGCGCGTGATCAACATGGCGCACGGCGAGTTCCTCACCCTCGGCGCGTATGTCACCGCGTTCATGTCGCAGTGGGTCGCCGAGTCGATGCCCGACATGATGCCGTACTACTTCCCCGTAGCAGTGGTTGCGGCGTTCATGGTGGCATTCATCGTCGGCTGGCTGGTGGAACTGGGCCTGATCAGACACCTCTACGACCGTCCGCTGGACACGCTGCTGGCCACGTGGGGGGTCAGCATGGTGATGCAGCAGGCGTTCCGATCGATCTTCGGCGCCCGCGAGACCTCCGCGACGCTACCCGAGTGGCTGATGGGCTCCTGGGCTCCCACCGACGAAATCGACATCCCGCTGAACGGCCTGCTCCTGCTCGGCATGTCGATCACGATGCTGGTCCTGGTGTACCTGCTCCTGTATCGCTCCCGCTGGGGCCTTCGCGTTCGCGCAACGACGCTGAACCGCAACATGGCCGGCGCGGTGGGCATTAATACGAAGATGACGGACCGAATCACGTTCGCCCTCGGATGCGGCATCGCCGGCATCGCGGGCGCGGGCTTCACGACGATCGGCTCGGTCTCGCCGACCGCGGGCACGGCCTACATCGTCGATACCTTCATCGTCGTCGTCTTCGGCGGCGCCGGCAGTCTGATCGGGACGCTCATCGCGGCCTTCACGATCGGCCAGGCCCAGTCGATCCTCGAGTTCTTCCTCACCGGCGTGCTGGCGAAGGTCGCGGTACTGCTGGCGGTCATCGTCATGCTCATGTTCCGACCGCAAGGCCTGATTGCGGCAAAGGTGCGCCGCTGAGCGGCACGGATGCTTCTCTGCTCTGTCTGCGTGGAGTTAACCAATGAATAAGTTTTACAACGTTTTCCTCGGCGGCAAGGGAGGGGTGTGGAGCCTGGCGCTTCTCACGATCGTCCTGCTGCTGGCCATGCCCATGATGCTGGATATCTTCCGGCTCAATCTCGTCGCCAAATATCTCAGCTATGCCTTCGTTGCCATTGGCCTGGTGCTCTGCTGGGGCCACGGCGGGATCCTCAGTCTCGGGCAAGGAGTGTTCTGGGGACTTGGCGGGTATTGCATCGCGGCGTTTCTCAAGCTGGAAGCGGCCCGAAACATCGCCAACGAGGCCGGCACTGACCAGGTGAAAGCCCTCACCACCATCGGCCTGCCCGACTTCATGGACTGGAACCAGATCACCGAACTGCCCTGGTTCTGGTATCCGTTCAAATCATTGCCGCTCAGCATCATTCTGATGTTCGTCCTTCCAACGATCATCGCCTATCTCCTTGGTACCGCGATTTTCAAGCGCCGCGTCGTGGGCGTGTACTTTTCGATCATCACGCAGGCGCTCTGCTGGATCATGGAAATCCTGTTCGTCACCCGCCAGGGCTGGACGGGCGGCATCAACGGCATCACCGACCTGCGAACGATGTGGGGCTGGGACATCCGAACGGTGTCGGCGCAGTACACCCTTTACTTTGCCACCTGCATCTCGCTGATCGGCTGCATCATCCTCTGCCGCGCCATCCTCAGCAGCAAGCTCGGCCGACTGCTGGTCGCGCTGCGTGACGAGGAAGACCGCGTGCGTTTCAGCGGTTACGACGTGGCAAACATCAAACGGTTCGCTTTCTGCGTCGGCGCCGCGATCTCGGCACTGGGCGGGGCGATGTTCGTGCTGAACGTCGGCTTCATGTCGCCCAAACTGGTGACGATCGAACCCTCGATTTACATGGTCATCTTCTGTGCCGTCGGCGGCCGTATGTCGCTGATCGGCGCAGTATACGGAACGCTGATCGTGCAATTCGCGCGCACCTGGTTCTCGGAGGAGTACCCCGAGCTGTGGTACTTCCTCATGGGCGCGGTGTTCATCATCGTGACGCGTTACTTCCCGACGGGCTTGGCCGGCATCTTCGATGACTACGTGGCGCCACTTGTCTCGCGCGGCTTTAAGGCCATCCGCAGCAAGTCGCCCGTTCCCGCAATGAAGGTCGGACACAGCGTCACCACAGGAGACTAATTCACATGGGTAATCTCAGCACATATGCGCTCGGCATCGAGCACCTGACCGTCTCGTTTGACGGTTTCAAAGCGGTTGACGATCTGACGTTTTACGTCGACTACAACGAGGTTCGCGTCGTCATCGGCCCAAACGGGGCCGGCAAAACCACGCTGCTCGACCTGATCTGCGGAAAAACCAAGGCCACCAGCGGGAGCGTGATGTTCAAGAACGACGAGTTGCTCGGCGTTCCTGAGCAGAACATCGTGAAAAAAGGCGTCAGCCGAAAGTTCCAGACGCCCTCGATTTATCCGAAGCTGACCGTCTTCGAAAACCTCGAAATCTCATATCCCAAGGGCCGTTCCGTTCTCGGCTCGCTCTTCTTCGCCCGAACCGATGCCGTGAAAGAGCGCGTCGTCGAGGTTGCGAAAGAAATTTACCTGGAAGAACACCTGAATACGCCCGCCGAACTGCTCAGCCACGGGCAGAAGCAGTGGCTGGAGATCGGCATGCTGCTGATCGCCGAGCCGGAGCTGGTGATGCTCGACGAGCCGGTCGCCGGCATGAGCGTCCGCGAACGGCAGCAGACCGCCGAACTCCTGCGGCGAATCTGCAAGGGGCGCGTGGTGTTGGTGATCGAGCATGACATGAACTTCGTCCGTGAGATCGCGCACAAAGTCACGGTCATGCACCAGGGCAAACTGCTGGCGGAAGGAACCATGGACGAAGTGCAGAACAACCCAAAGGTGATCGACGTCTACCTCGGCCACTGAAAACGGGCAGGACACGCGCACAATCGCAACAGAACCAGGAAACCGAAATGCTTACAGTCAACAATCTGCACGTCGCCTACGGCCAGAGCGAGATTATTCACGGTATGTCGTTCAACGTACGCAAGGGCGAAACGCTGGCCGTGATGGGCCGCAACGGCATGGGCAAAACGACACTGATGAAATCGCTCATCGGTATTCTCCGAAGCAAGGATGGGAAGGTGGACGTCGACGGGAAAAACGTCACCAACCTCGACAGTTGGAAACGCGTCCGCGCCGGCCTGGCCTTCGTGCCGCAGGGCCGGCAAATCTTCTCGGTCATGACCGTGGAAGAGAACATCAAGGCCGGACTGGAAACCGCCAAAAAGCGAACGATCCCCAGCTACATCTACGACCTGTTCCCCATCCTCAAGGATATGCGCAAGCGCCGCGGCGGCAACCTGTCGGGCGGCCAGCAACAGCAGCTCGCGATCGCTCGAGCGCTAGTCTCCAATCCCAAAGTATTGCTTCTGGACGAACCGACCGAAGGTATTCAGCCGTCGATCATCAAGGACATCGCCAGGGCGCTGAACGAGATCAAGAAGATGCGCGACCTTACGATCGTCGTGTCCGAACAGGTGTTGAGCTTTACGCTCGAGGTCGCGGACCGCCTGCTGGTCGTCGAGAGCGGCCGCGTCGTGCATGAGGACGAACGCGGAAACGTGGATGAGGCGAAGATCGCTCGATATCTGTCTGTCTGATTTTTCGGAACCCCCATGAAGAAACAACACGTCTTATCTGGCCTGCTGTTCGTGGCCGCGTGCGGCGCAGTGCTGGGAAGCTTCACCACCGGCCGCGAGGCGGGAAAGCCCGCGCCGGCGGTTAGCACGACCATTACCTCCGGCGCCGGATGGATGACCAACATCGGCACGGCTTCCACTCAAGCCAAAAATCAAAATCGCGATATGCTCGTCTGGTTCAGCGGGCACGGGTGGAACGACGCTTCCGACGCAATCCGTGCGACGCTGAGCGATCCGAAATTCATGGTGCGCATGTCCGAGCAATTCGTGCTTGTGAACATGAATTTCAACAACGACGGCGGCAAATCGTTCAATTCTGATCCTGCGGCCACCGTTTGGGCGGATCGGCTGAACGTCGACGCCCTCCCGGCGCTGGTTCTGCTGGACAGCAACGGACGCCCATACACTTCGATCGATGTGAAATCGCCGCAACTCGAATCTGCCATCGCCACCAGCACTGGCGTTCGTGCATCGCGAGATGAGGCGTTCGCCCGCGCGAGCTCGCTCATCGGCGCGGGGAAAGCTGCCGCACTCGATGCCGGCCTTTCCACTGTTAGGGCGTTCGCGAAGGACTGGTACGAACCCGAACTTCGCGCGTTGGTTGATACAAATGCCCCGGTCGCCAACAACTGGGCACCGCTGCTGGCCGAGACGATCATTAACCGCGCGATCCAAAGCGAGATTTACCCACTCGTCGATGCCGCACATTACCAAAAAGCACTTGACCGAATCGACATCCTCATCGCGGAAACACGCATGAGTATCGCTCAACGGCAATTGCTGATCGCCTTCAAAGCACAGCTCTACTGTTCGTTGAACGACTACCCGAAGGCACGCGTGCTGTTCGACGAAGCACTGGCTCTCGATCCGAACGGGCCAGAGACGGAGCGTATTCGCAGCGCTCAGGCCAAGATCGACGAAGCAACCGCAGTAAACTGATTCGCAAAATAAAGGCAGTTACTCGTCGAGTATGAACTCAAATTGTCCGCCAGCCAGCGGCAGCAAGGTGGCCTGCTGAACACCGGCGATCTCGATTGCGTAGTCGCCGAGGAAGCCTCGGATGGTCGCGCTTCCATCTGGGCCGGTGACGACTATTTGGTCGGTCGTCCATTCCGCCATCAGCGACTTCCACGCCTGGCCGTTGCGACGCAGATCCCAAGTGCGAGTGTAGAGCGCAGCGTCAGGTAGCCAATGCCGCCCTTCCCAAAAGCCCCACTGCAATACGCCATCGACGCTCGGATGGCTGAAGCAAACGATGAACACGTCGCGCAGAAAGCTGGCCCGGATCGCCGGGTCAAGCATGTTCGCGTCCAGCTCGGTGATACGAATGGGAACGCCAAACCGGCCAAAGCGATCGAGGATCGCCAGCATCGTCGGCGGATCGGTGACAGCCGATCCGAAGTGGCCTTGCATGCCGATGCCGTCGATCGGCGCGCCCTTCGACAGCAAAAATTCGATCAGCTCTTCGTAGTGCTTCTGGTGCTCGGTATCGATCCGATTGCCCGACGCAAGGATGCCGAAGTCGTTGATGAACAGCTTCGCCTCCGGGTCGGCGGCCCGGGCAAGCTTAAACCAGTCCACGAACGCCTCGCGACCGAGGATGTTTTCGAGATCGCGGTTGGTGAACGGCTCGTTGAGCACGTCCCACTCCTTCAGCTTGCCGCGATATCGCGTCACCAGCGCTGTCACATGCTCGTTCACCGCCGCCCACAGCGCAGCAGGATCGTCCTTCAGCGCCACGACCTTCGGCGGCAACCATCGAAACGCCGGCCAGATGAGCACATGGCCGCGAACGTCGATGTTTCGCTCGGCGAACCAGGGCAGCGTCTGATCGACGATGTCGTACCGCCGTGGATCGGCCTCCAGCAGGTTCCACTTCAGATCGTTCTCGTACACCACGGTGTTGAACGACGATTCGACGACGGCCCGATACTGTTCCGCGTCCGCCGTCTCCGCCAGCATCAGCCGTCCATCGACGGCCGAGCCAAAGCGGAACTGGTGGCGCGTCAGCCGCACCCGCACCGCCTGGCCCGCGACCGGCTTCCCCGCCGAATCGCGAACCGAAACGGTCAGGTTGGCCTTGCGAATGCGATCGATCCGCTCCATCGCCTCGGCACGCCAGGGCGCGTCGGCCTCCATGCCGCGATAAGTGTTCGCGGTGCGGGCGACCGACTGCGGGCTCGTCCCGTCAGGGAGGCGGACCAGTTCAAACCCGCCGATCTCGAGAGTCTGACTCGGATAGCCCAGCCGCAGGTTGACGTTCACGGTACCCGCGTCGAACGCCTGCTTTGCCTGAAACGGAAGCTGCACCAGCGTCCACTCGCGCGGCGCGTTGTACTGACCCTCGGCCAGCTTCGTCCAGGGGTCGCGATTGAGTTCGATCGCGAGGCCGACCATCCCGCTTTCCGCCATTGCCTCGGCGGCGCGAACCCAGAAGCGGGCGAGGTACGTCGCGCCCGGCGGCACCGCTTCGCCAAGGGGTGCCTGGAGCATGACGTCCCACCGATTGGCAGGCGAGCCGGATATACGAGCCTGGATCGCGGAGGTGAACGTCTGCCCGGCGACGTTCACCTCCGTGAACTGTGCCATCTGCTCTGCCGCGGAACCGGAGGGTTTGAACGCCTCCATCCCGCTCAGGATTGGCTGTTCAGGCAGTTCAACGGCGTGCGACCCCGTTGCGATGGCCGCCGTAACGACCATCACCGTCATCCATCTCACAAATCGCATCGTAAGGCTCCAGCGTAGTACAACCGTGCGCGATGAGGATCAGCCGAGGTTCACGTTGATGTTCGACCGCTTGAGCGACGAGCCGACGTTGTTCGATCGAATCTCGAACGACTCGACGTGCCCGTCCGCAAACAGCCCGTTCTTCAAACGGTTCTTCTTGTGTCGGAAGCGAATGTTGCCGAAGTTCGGATAACTATCCGTGTTGACCGCGGTCGTGACCGGCAGGTACAGGCTGATGAACGAACTGGGCGTGAAGTTCGGCGCGCCGCTGCCGAGCGGGTAGTTGTCGGTCAGCCAACTGCCCTGGTTGCCGGTCGGGCCGCTGTATCCGAGCGAGATGCTCGACGCGTCCATGCCATAGCAGTCGGGGCTCGCGCTCCACCGTCCCGCGCTGCCGCCGGTGCTGGAAGACTGGCCGTTGATGGTGACCGTGCCTTCAAACAGCATGACGACCTCCGCCGACCGCTTGATCTTCGCGGCGCGGTATGGCTCAAGATAGTGATTGCTCGTACCGGTCATGCCGTTGCGAAGCCGATCGGCTCGATCCAGGTTCGGCATGAGTCGCGGATGGGTGGAATAGGTGCTCAGGATCGCGCCGTCCGCCGGCTCGGCTCCTGGCGCGGAGGGACAGCGGAAGATCTGCCGCGTCCTCGCCGTGCGGTCGCCGGTGATCAGGCCGTTGTCGCGGTTGTTAAGCGTGCTGTTGATCAGGCTGACCCAATCGGTAGCCCGGGCGCTGTCGAACGCGCTGTTTCCCGGGGCCGTTCCGTCCCAGTAGGCGAACGGCAGCGTGCCCTTGTTCGACTGAACGTAGATCGCGATCCCCTGCCCGATCGACCGCATGTTCGACGCACACGCCACCGTGCGGGCCGCCTCGCGGGCGTTGCCGAGCGCCGGCAGCAGCAGGCTGATCAAGACAGCGATAATCCCGATAACCACAAGTAGTTCCACGAGCGTGAACGCCGCACGACGGGCCCGTTCAGGACGAATGCGAGTCACCATGGGAAACCTCCAAGTCCGTCTGAGTACACCTGCTAAACCGCGCCGGCTTGCCCGAATCGTCCGCCAGGGGTCATCGGGAACACCTCACACGCCGTGCGCGCGACACGTACTTATTCCAGTTGCAGCCGCGTGCCGTCCGGCAAAACGCGGATCTGCCTTGCCGGCGGGACGCCGGTCGATTGCAACACCTCGAAGTGCGCCTCCTGCTCGCTCGCCAGCGGGGGCGGATTGAAGCCCGCCAGCTTGCGGGCAAGCCAGCCCGACGCCTCGGCGCCCAGCCGCCACGTTTCCTGACACACCGCCGCATATCGCGGCCAGGTATTCCGGCGCACCAGCCCGTCATCGAAGCCGACCACCGATACGTCATCGGGAATGCGGATCTGCAACTCGTGGCAGCGGTTGATCGCGCCGACGGTTACTTCAGGATCGGTGAAATAGATCGCGGTGGGCGGCGTGGGCATCGCGAAAAGGCAGTTGATCGCCACCGCGCCCGCCAGCGGGCCCACCGGGATGGAGACGACGAGGCCAGGATCGAGCTCGAGCCCCGCGGCGCGCAGCGCCTGTTCATAGCCGGCCACGCGGTCGGCATGGTCAGCGGTGGGACGGGAGTGCCGCACGAGCGCGATCCGACGATGGCCGAGCGCAATCAGGTGGTCGATCGCGTTGCGGCTGGCGTTCAGGCCGTTGATGCGAAGCCAGTTGATGTCGGCCCGGTCGTACCGCTCGCCGATCGCCACCGCCGGAAACCCTTCTGCCGCGATCGCCTCGACGACGTGCGCCGAATCGCCGAACGACCGCAGCACCGCGCCGCGGATGTTTTTGCGCCGGAAGAATTGCGAATAGCTTTCATCAGGTGATTTTTCGCGGGACAGGTTGATCCACGTGACGTCGAAGCGGTGCTGTTCCCCCGCCTCGACCATGCCGCGCATCAGCAGCGCGTCGTAGTCGTAAAACCCCGACCGCGACGCCTGCACCAGCCCGATGCTGCCGGCGTCGACCTTGCGTTCCGACGGGGTGCGATACCCGAGATCTTGAGCTACCTGAAGGACGCGTTCGCGGGTGCGCGGATCGACTTCCGCGTGTCCGTTGAGCGCCCGGCTGGCGGTGGCCATGGAGATCTTCGCCCGGGCAGCAATCGTTCGCATCGATGACATCTGCAATCTCCGAAATGATTCCGGATTATTTCCGGAACAGTTCCAAACTATCGGCCTGCATTGGCCGTTTGTCAAATAAAATCCGTTGGATTCCGAAAAATCGTCCGTAAATCCTGGTCTGTACCGCTGTCGCTATCTTCTCCTCACGTAAACGGCCAAACGGCTTTGCACGAAAGTTCGCAAGTTATCCTGCGACGAATAGGTCGTGCTAATGCGCGAACGCCATCGCCCGCAGTTTCGCGGGGTTTTTGTGCAAAGCCATCCTCTTCAAGATTTCTCTTGCCATGCGTAAAGACGATACGTAATCTATTTGAAATAGTTCCGGAATTTTTCCGGAACTATTTTCAACCACATCATTGCGTGTCACCCGGTTGCGGGAATTGCCGGTTGTCGAACCGACGCCGCTCCGGCACGCGGAGAGCAGAGAGAGGCCCTGATCATTTTCAGAGGAGGATTCATGTCTACGTTTTTCCGTCTCGGCATTCTGTCGGCATCGGTCGTCGGGCTCCTGGCGTTCGCGGCGCCGGCGGCGGTGATCAACCAGTACACCTTCACCGGCAACTCGCTCGCCGCGTCGAACGTGAACGCCAACGTCACCGCCAGCAATATCGCCGGCTCTCCCACCGTCAACGGCCAGCCCACCAGCGTCATCGGAACGACGGTCAGCGTCGGCTACGCCAACGAGCCTTCCCTCATCGCCGCCCGGGCCAACGCCAACGAATCGGGCACGCGGGCGAACGTCTATTTTACCTTCACCGTCACTGCGAACGCCGGAAACGTCCTGAACCTCGACACCCTCACCTTCAACGTCGCGCAAGGCGGCGGCACCGCCAACACGCGCGACTACGACGTGCGGACCAGCGTCGATAACTTCGCGGCCAGCCTCACCGACGTCACCCCCATCCCCAGCGTGCGGCCGACGCTTACGCCGGTGTCGGTCGATCTCTCCGGGCCGGCGTTCCAAGGGCTGAACACCATCACTTTCCAAGTGCGGTTCTTCACGCCCGGCGTATCGCAGAACATCGATTTCGACGACATCGCGCTGAACGGCACGGTCGTGCCCGAGCCCGCCGGTGCTGCCGGCATGATGGTGATCGGCTCGGCCGCCCTGCTCCGCCGACGAGCGACGACCCGTTGAGTCCTGAGCGCGGCACGCGCGCGGGGCCCTGCCCTTCATGGCCAACACGCCGTACACTGGCGTGGAACCATGGAATACCGCGTTCACCGTCTGCCACACTCGCAGGACCTGTCTCTGGATTGGGACGGTCCCCACTGGCGAGACATTCCGTCGCTGCCGATCGACCAGTTTCACCCCCAATCGACCGACCACCGGCCGGCCACGCGCGCGAAGCTCGCGATGCGTGGCCGGCGGTTGCACGTGTTGTTTAACGTGGGGGATCGCTACGTCCGAAGCGTTCATACCAACCGCCAAGATCAGGTCTGCCGCGACAGTTGCGTTGAGATGTTCGTTGAGCCCGTGGAGGGCAAGGGCTATTTCAATTTCGAGTTCAACTGCGGCGGCGCGATGCTGCTGTACCACATCGCCGATCCTGCGATCGGCCCGGACGGACAATTCAAGCAATATACGATCCCGCCACAAGAACAACTGCTGCCAATCGAAGTCCGCGCCACCTTGCCGGAACAGACGCCGATAGAGATTGAGACGCCGCTGACCTGGCGATTGGCGGCGGCCATTCCGCTTGAGGTCATGGAACGGTACGTCGGCCTGCTATCGGTCGAGCAGGGCACAACGTGGCGGGCCAACTTCTTTAAGTGCGGCGATGACACCAGCCATCCCCATTGGGCAAGCTGGTCGCCGATCGGCGAAAAGCTATCGTTCCATCAGCCAGATCGGTTCGGCGTGTTGCGGTTCTGATCGAGCACGGCGATAGCAGCTCAACCCGCGCGCGACAGCACAGTGGGAGAAAACGGCGCCAACGCCGCGATGACTTCCGCCGAGTGGGCGTGTCCATCGGTTTCGAGCGTGCAAGTGATGGTGACCGCCGTGACATCGGAGCCGTTGAACGCGCGGTCGTGCTGCACGTCGCGAATCGACGCGCCGGCGGTCGCCACCGCCTGCCCGAAGGCGGCAAGGCTGCCGGGATGATCGCTGATCCGCGCCATGAGCTTCACCAACCGACCATCGGCGACGAGGCCCTTGTCGATCACCCGGCCAAGGATCGCGGGGTCGATATTGCCGCCGCACAGCAGCAGCACGACGGTTCGCCCTCGCAAATCGGCAAGCGTGGCGCCCAACAACGCCGCCAGCGGCGTCGCGGCAGCGCCTTCGACAACGGATTTTTCCAATTCCAGTAGACGAAGGATCGACAACGCGATGGCCGACTCGTCGGCCTGCACAATCCGATCGACGTAAGGCTTGGCGACGTTGAGCGCGTTGGCGCCGTACGTCCCCACCGCCAGGCCGTCTGCGAGCGTCGGCCCGCACGGAACGGCAACGGGCTTGCCTGCATTGAACGCCGCGCTCGCGCACGGCGCGGCGGCCGCCTCCACGCCGATCACCTGCACCGACGGCCTTGACTGCTTCACCGCAACCGCCGTCCCCGCCAGCAGCCCCCCGCCGCCGGCCGGCACGATCACAGCCTCGACGTCGGGCGTCTGCTCCAACACTTCCAGCCCGATCGTGCCCTGCCCTGCCATGACCGGAAAATCATCAAAGCCGTGCACGTATGTCATCCCCTGCTCGGCCGCAATTTCGTCGGCCTTGGCGCGGGCCTCGGTGAAACTCGCCCCATGCCGGATGACGTTCGCCCCCAGCCGACGGCTGGTGCTCACCTTGATCAGCGGCGCAAATCGCGGCATCACCACCGTGACCGGAATGCCCAGCCGCTGCCCGTGATACGCCAGCCCCAACGCATGATTCCCCGCCGACGCCGCGATCACCCCGCGCCGGCGCGATGCGTCGTCCAGGAGCCGCAACGCGTTGCACGCGCCCCGTTCCTTGAAACTGCCCGTCCGCTGCAGGTAATCCAGCTTGCAGAAGACGCGGCAGCCGGTCAGCTCGCTGAGGGGAACGCTCTCCACGCACGGCGTAAGCGCGACGTGCCCGCGAATGCGTTCACGGGCGGCGAGGATGTCTTCTATCGTTATGCTCATCGCAACCATTCGTCACGGTGTTCGGCCACGAATGCGTCGTCGTTCAGGTGCGGGTACGCCGCATAAACACGGTCGATCTCGCCGGCCTGGCCGGGCGAGAGCGTCTCATGTTCGTCGAGACACCAGATCCCTTCAAGCAGCCCCTGGCGACGCAGCACTTCGTGTAGACCGGCAATACACCCACGGAAGGCGTTGGCGGCATCGAAGAAAACGGCATTGGTGTCGGTGACCTCGATCGCCCGCGACAATACGTCAGCCGCCAGCGGCAGGCGAGATGCGCGAATCGCGTGTGCGTCCTGCAACAACTCGACCGCGCGTTTTGCCCACACGCTCCAGTGTCCGAGCAGCCCGCCGACGATGTATCGCTCCACCACGCGCTGGCCAACTCGGATGCGGTGCGGCGTGATGAGGTCGAGCAGGATGTTGTCGTCGTTTCCGGTATAGAGCGCGACGTCGTCCCGTCCGGCTTCGGCGACGGCGCGGATGACGTCGAACGTCTGGTATCGGTTGAACGGCGCAATCTTGATCGCCACGACATTTTCGATCTCGGCGAACCGCCGCCAGAACGAATAAGGCAATACCCGGCCGCCGACCGCAGGCTGAAGGTAGAAGCCGACTATCGGCAGCACCTCCGCCACTCGCCGACAATGAGCAACGAGTTCGTCATCGCTCGCGCGACTCATGGCGGCCAGGCTTAGCAGGCCGGCGTGATAGCCCAGATCGCGCAGCAGTGACGCCTCGGCCATCGCCTGTTCGGTCGGCCCGCACACTCCGCCGATGCGCACCAGCGGCGACGGTCGCGATCGATCAGCACGGTCAAACTCTTCTCGCGCCACTTCCAGCACGGGGCGGAACAGCCCGATCTTCGGATCACGAATGGCGAACTGAGTCGTATGCACACCAACGGCAATTCCCCCCATGCCGGCGGCGGAATAGTAGCGAGTAAGGGCTCGCTGGCGGCGTTCGTCCAACTTGCGGGCAGCGGTGAGCGCCAGCGGCTGCGCGGGGATCGCGACGCCGGACTGCAGTGATTCTCGTATGGCTTGGTTCATCAGTATTTTCCGTCCCGTGCCTCAAAGTGCGTAGGTTTGCCCAACGTTCCGCCGCCAGCCTTCACCCAGCCGGCAATGGCGTCGATCAACTCGCTGGCGCCGACGCGGGGATAGCCGAATAACCGGTGCGATTTCTGCGCGTTGGAGAGGATCGCATCCGACGACTCGACGCCGGCAAAGCAACATTCGCGTTCCAGCGTGCCCGCCAGTTGCAGGCAGACGCGCCGGACGCTGAGGACTTCCGGGCCGGCGATGTTGAGGACGGTCGCGGGGCTTGCGGCGCAAGTAAGGCTGGCGATCGCGACGGCATTGGCGTCGGCCTGCCAGATGGCGTTGAACGCAGGCATCGCCAGGTCGATCTCCGTTCCGGCGGCCACCTTGCGGGCCAAGTCGGCGATAACGCCATAGCGTAGTTCGGTCGCGTAATTCAGCCGCAAAATCGACACGCGCGTGCCGGCGGTTTGAGCGAAATGTTCGAAGATGCGCTCGCGGCCGAGACAGCTCATCGCGTACTCGCCGACGGGCGCGGGTGCGTCGGTCTCCAGGTTCCCGCCGAGGTGCAACGGGCAAAGGCCGTAGACGTTGCCGGTCGAAAACGCCGCAATACGGCTGGACGGGTATCGGCGACACACCAACGACGGCAGATGCGCGTTCATCGCCCAAGTAAGGCTTTCGTTGCCGGTGGACCCAAATTTCATGCCGGCCATGTAGACGATGTTCGGCGCGTCCGGCAGAGAGGCGACGAAACGCTCATCCAGCAGGTCGCCTTGAATCGTCTGAATTCCCCACGATTCCAGCCTGTCGCGCTCGGCCGAGTTGCTGAAGCGCGAAACGCCGATCACCTTTCCAGCGCCATTGCCAATGGCAGCGTGGGCACGGGCCACCATGCGCGCTAACGTCGGCCCCATTTTCCCCGCAACCCCGAGCACCACCACGTCGCCCGGACAGGCCCGCAACGCCTCTACTACATACGCCGGCGGGTCGCTCAGCGCATCATCCAAGGCTTCAACCGTCCGAATTTCCATTAAAAACGCCCTTCTTTCAAAAACACGATATTGCAATGCTAATGCGATATCGCAATAATGCAATGATGAAATCTCTGCGGGCTGTTCAAGAGATCTTCAGCGGACTTGCGCCGCAGCTCGATCGCGGGCAGGGACAGCACCTCTACCGACAACTTGGATCGCTCGTTCGCGAGCGGATTCAAAGCGGCGATTTACGGCCGGGCGACGCGATTCCGTCCCAGCGGCTGCTGAGCCAGATCATGCAGGTCAGCGAGGTGACCATTCGCCGGGCGCTGCAAGAACTGGCGGAAGAAGGCCTGCTCGAAGCCCGCGCAGGCGGCGGGACGTTCGTGTTGTCTCCCGGACAATCGTCGCAACCCGGCGTTCGAACGCAGACGCCGTCGCGAAGATTGCCGTTCGGAACACTGTCGATCGGCATCGCCTTTGCCGACCTGCGCGACGGCTACCCGTTCTTTCGGCCGATGATCGAGGGCATTCGCGACGATGCGCCGCAGACGATCTCCGCCCGCCTGTTTGACGCCCCGCTCACCGGCGACATCGGCGCGCTCGACCTCGGAGGCATCGACGGCGTGATCGCAATGTCGCCGGTCAACCTCGACGTCGTTACCCGATGCCATGCCGTCGGGCTGCCGTGCGTGCTGCTGTACGCCGACATCGCCGACGGGCGCAGCCGCTGCATCGTCGTCGACTACGCGCCGGCGATCCTCCAGACCTTCGTCCACCTGCGAGACCGAGGACGGCGGCGCGTCGCGCTCGTCACCGCCAGCGCCGATCGCTTCAGCACCGGCCGGCTGACCGACGCCTACACCACCGCCATCGAATTGAATCAGTTCCCGCACGATCCCGACTGGATCATCAACGCCGGCTACGACGAGCGCGACGGCTATCACGCCATGCAACGCCTGATGTCACTCCCGCCCGACCAACGGCCGGACGCGGTGATCTTCGCGTCGGATCACCCCGCCCGCGGTGCGCTCGTGGCCGCTCATGAATTGTCGATCCACGTGCCGCGAGATGTGGCGATCGTCGGCGCCGGCGACCTCCTCGGCCCATCGGGCTGGTCGGTCCCGCTCACCACCATCGATCTGAAGTTTGCCGAAGTCGGCCGCCGCGCGCGACAGACCCTCATCGCGCTAATCGAAGGCCAGACTCCGCCGCCGCTACGGCAATCGATCCGCGCGGAACTTCGCGTCGGACAAACAACGTAGCGACATCGCTCATCGCGATTTCGCCTCTGCTGAGTACGACTCTCCCCACGCATGCATCGCCAGCAGGATTGGCTTGAGGCTCCGTCCCAGCGGTGTCAGTGAGTACTCCACGCGCGGCGGGATTTCAGGATACGCCTTTCGCTGCACCAGCCCGTCGCGTTCCAGTTCTTTCAACTGTTTGGCCAGCGTGCGCGCGGCGATGCCCTTGAGGAGACGCTGAAGCGAGTTGAATCGCTGCGTCCCCTGAAGCAGGTAATGCAGGATCATCACCTTCCAGCGGCCGTCGATCACATTGAGGGTAACTTCGACAGGGCATCCGACGTCTTTTCGGGTTCTGGCCATCGGGATACTATCCTTTTTGTCAGTACATGACATTGATGTCCGTACTTGTCGATCGTATCGCAGCCTGCGTAAAGTGTCATCAGTATTCCGAAAAGGAGACGCTTATGACCACGACCGCGAAACAGATCGTCGATGTCCTGCCGAGCCCAGGCACGCACTGGGTAGGCGACGGTTTCCCCGTATCTTCGGTTTTCTCGCCGGGCTCGGTGAAGTCTCGGCTGAGCCCGTACATCCTGATGGACTACGCCGGGCCGGCGCGGTTTGAGCCGGCGGCGCACCCCCGAGGCGTCGATTCGCATCCGCATCGAGGCTTTGAAACGGTGACCGTTGTCTACCAGGGCGAGCTCGAACATCGCGACAGCGCCGGCAACAGCGGCAGCATTGGCCCTGGCGATGTGCAATGGATGACTGCGGCCTCGGGCGTACTGCACGAGGAAAAGCATTCCGGCGCTTTCACTCGCGCCGGCGGCGTGCTGGAGATGGCCCAGCTCTGGGTCAACCTGCCAGCCAGGCACAAGATGGATGCGCCGCGGTATCAGGAGCTTCGCCGCGACGCGATTCCGCAGGTGTCGCTGCCGAACGGCGCAGGCGCGGTTCGCGTCATTGCCGGCGACTTCGCCGGCACGACCGCCGCCGCCACGACCGTTACGCCAGTCATCCTGTGGGACGCAAAGCTGACCCGAGGCAGCCAAGTGGAGCTGCCGATCAACGATGGCTTTAACGCCGCCATGTTCGTTCGTAGCGGCCAGGTGCTCATCGCCGGCGCGCCGGTGAAGGCACGAGAACTGGCAGTGCTGACCACCGATGGCGAAGGCGTCGCGATCGAAGTAACGGAAGACGCCGAGCTGCTCATCGTTGGCGGCCAACCGCTGGGCGAGCCGGTCATCGCGTATGGGCCGTTCGTCATGAACCGCCCGGAAGAGATCAACCAAGCCATCGCTGACGTCCGCGCCGGCCGGTTTGGAAATCTGTAAATATTTATATAGCCACAAATTTCACGGATGAAACGCATTCCAAACATCTGTGCAAATTTGTGACTATTCTTTCTCTACTTGCTCTTAACGGGCCACTACGGCCGCCCCGCTCATCGGAGCAGTTACTTCTTCTGTTGCACCGGCGGCACGCCGTCCTTCTTGACGTGTTCGAGGAACTGCTTGGCGCGGGCCTCGCGCACTTCCATCGTCCCATTGCGAGGCATGATCACGCCGATGTCTTTCAGGATGCCAACCATGCGCCAGTCGGTCGCCACGGTACACGGACCGAAGCACGATCGACGGTTGAACCCGCTCGCGCACCATGCCGATCCGCAAATCGCCGGTCGCAAGCGCCCCCTGCACCGGCGGCGCGCCCTTTGCCTAGAGGTACCTCAGCAATTCCTCATACGTCTTCTGATCGAGCTTGCACGGATAAAACGCCGGCCAGCTCGTTTCGTGCAACACCATCTGGAAGCGAATCGTTCGCACGCCTAATTCGCTGCCCGACCGGGCTGGCTGGCTTGAGGGGTGCGAGGAAATGCTGAAAGCGCCCGCGCGGGCGTCGATCGTCATGGCCCAAGGTGCGGCGGCCTGGGCGTCGAGCATGCGAATGCTCAATCCCCAATCTTCCTCAGAATAATCGGCCCATCCGGGCGCGGTGATGCCCTCCTCCACCGGATATGCCATCGTGTCGGCATGATTGGCCTTCCACACGGTGTATCCAGTCGGCAATTGCAGCACACCGCCGATATCCCAGTAAGGGATGAAGCCGCGGTTATCGGAGATATTCATCCCGCGACGGGAGACGTCGTTCATGTTCATCCGGAACAGTTCCACCCGATGCGTTCCGGCGAACGCAAGCATGCGCTGGTGGTCGTCCTCGTGTGTCTGGATCGGCAACACGATTTGGTGTCCGGCCACGAGATAAGTTGGATCAAGATTGCGGAAATCAATTTCCTCCGTCACCTCGATTGTCGTCGCGTTCGCTCGTTTGAACGAACGGGTGAACGGTACGGAATGCTGGTCCAGCGTATATCGGCCATCCACGCGGGTGATGCCGGCCTCCTCCCTGATCGCTTCCATCTTCGGCGCGAGATGAATCGGCCTGTCGTTACGAAACAGCGAGTCGATCGATCCGTCACCCGCGCATACAAGCGACATACCTGTGCCAGTCGGCCCAAGCACCGAACGCAGGATCGGGCGTTGTCCGAACGTGATCTGATCGATAAAGCCGTTGCTTCGCACGCTGAACGCCACCGCGCCGGTATTAACCGTGATGGCACTGTCGGTTTGCGTCACGCGGACGGGCGTCCTGATCGCAGCAGGGAGCGGAACGTTGTCGTTATAGATCAAGGTTGCCGAGGTAGCGGCGGGCGTGGCCTGGAAATCAAGGAGCAGCCATTTCACGCTGCCGTCGGGCCACATGGCCAACTGCTGAATCTGAAGCGGCACGATCTGATCACCGATTCGCAATGCAACGCCCTGCGGGTCCTTTAGAGCGCCGCGAGCGAATGGCACGCCGCCGGTAACCGGGAAGTCCCGAGACGTAATTACCCTGTTCCAGTCGAGCGTCAGCTTCAGTTCCGCGGCCTGAAGAGGCGCGACGAACCACAACACGATCGCAGCAACGACGCGCCGCACTCCGGCCGATCCCATGAATACTCCCGAGATCGCGGCCGCGAACCACGCTGATCGCGCAACGCGTCGATTGCCACGCGCCGCCGTCAGCCAAGGTCGTGCGCCCTTGCACGCGCAGAAGGAAAAACCTCCACCCCTACCGCGAAGGAGGATAACGAAATAAGCTCGCCGTCCTCAACAGAAATATCCCTATTTGACGAAAATTTATACATCAAAGATGGATAAATCACAGGTCGAACGAGATCCCCTGTGCCAGCGGAAGCGCGGTGGAGTAGTTGATGGTGTTGGTAGTTCGGCGCATGTAGTTTTTCCACGCGTCCGATCCGGATTCGCGGCCGCCACCAGTGGCCTTTTCGCCGCCGAAGGCACCGCCGATCTCAGCGCCGCTGGTGCCGATGTTGACGTTGGCGATCCCACAATCACTGCCTGCCGGCGAGAGGAACATCTCGGCCTCCAGCACATCGCCGGTGAAGATGGCCGACGACAATCCTTGCGGCACGTCGTTGTGAATCCCGATCGCCTGCTCCAATGTCTTGTACCGCATCACGTAGAGGATCGGCGCGAAGGTTTCCTCTTTCACGATCGGCGCATCCGGCGCGATCTCGACGATCGCCGGGCGCACGTAAAACCCGCCCGCCGGAACGTCGTCAATCACGCGATCACCGCCAACCCGAACGCGCCCGCCCTGCGCAGCCGCGGCCGACAGGGCCGACCGCATCTGCTGGAAGGCGGCCTCGTCGATCAGCGGCCCAACGAGCACTCCCGGCCGGGTCGGATCGCCAATCTTTAGCCGACCGTAAACGGCGGCGAGCCGTTCGATGGTTTGCTCGGCGATGGATTCATGCACAATCAACCGCCGCAGCGTAGTGCATCGCTGTCCCGCCGTGCCCGCGGCCGCAAAAACAATCGCGCGCACCGCCAACTCCAGGTTGGCCGACGGCGTAAGGATCATCGCATTGTTTCCGCCCAATTCGAGCAATGACCGCCCCAATCGCCGCGCGACTGTGACGGCGACCGCCTGCCCCATGCGCGTCGATCCCGTCGCCGACACCAGCGGCACTTTCTCCGACGCCGCCAGCGCCTCGCCAACGTGCCGATCGCCGATCACCAGCGTGGAAATGCCGTCCGGCACGTCGGGCATCTCCGCCATCACTTCGGAGACGATCTGCTGGCAGGCCTGGGCGCACAGCGGCGTTTTTTCGGACGGCTTCCACACCACCGGATTGCCGCACACCCATGCGAGCGTGGCGTTCCACGCCCATACCGCGACGGGAAAGTTAAACGCGCTGATGACGCCGACCGGCCCGAGCGGGTGCCACTGCTCCATCATGCGATGTCCGGGACGTTCGGAGGCGATCGTGAGCCCGTATAGCTGGCGCGACAGGCCGACGGCGTAATCGGCGATGTCGATCATCTCCTGCACTTCGCCGAGCGCCTCCTGCGTGATCTTGCCAGCTTCCGCCGACACGACCGCGGCGAGGTCGGACTTTCGTTCGCGCAGTTTACCTGCGAAACGTCGCACGAACTCACCGCGCACCGGCGCGGGCACTGTTCGCCACGTAGCGAACGCGGCCTGCGCGGCGTCGATCGCCCGATGCAAATCGTCGGCCGTCGCGAAGTTCACCTGTGACAGCACCGCTCCATCGACCGGCGAACGCGACACCAGCACTTCGCCGGCGGTCTCAATCCACTGTCGGCCGATAGCGAGGCCGGCGCGCGGCTGACCGATGCCGTTGCGTTTGAGGAGGACGCCGCCAGCTACGTTGTGGCCCGAATGGCCGGATTGCTGTCCCATCGATCAGTCCTCCCGTTGGACCCCACGTGCTCCGCGCCGGCGTACGCGGCGCCGAAACGGTTGGCCAGGAACTGCTCCAACGACACCTGTTCCTGGCGCACGAACCCCTGCGTCACCGGCAACGCGCCGGCGGCGTGCAAATCGACCGCGGCGCAGATCGCGGCGGCGGTGGTGATCTGGATGGCGCTGGCCCGCTCGCCGCGGAACTCGCCGTGATAAATCTTGCGAGCGTCGGTGATCTGCGTCAGCCGGCCGTCTTTCCAGCCGGTGGCGGTGCAGAAGATGAGCACCACGTCCTGCGGCGTCATCGGAACCGAGTTTTCAAGAATGTCTTTCAACACCTCGCGACGGCCGTTGAGCCGCAATTCGTTCATCAGGAACGCCATCAGATCGCGATGCCCGCGGTAGCGAAGCGTCTTGTAGTCAAGGAATTGAACCTGGCCATCAAGCGTTTCGCACAACGTGCCAACGCCGCCTGACGTATTGAAGGCTTCGTAGTCCACGCCGTCGAGCGAGAAATGTTCCAACCCTTCCAACGGAAGGACGTCGATTCGACGACCCTCATAAACCGCCTCGCACGGGTTGCCGTATTCGTTGATCAACCCGTCGGTGGACCAGGTGAGGTTGTACTTCATCTCGTTGGTCGGAAAGACCGGCAGCGCGCCGACGCGGAGACGAAGCGAGTCGAGCTTGTCGAAGTGGCTCACCAGTGCATAGGCGGCGATCGAGACAAACCCCGGCGCCAGCCCGCACTGGGGCATGAAGATCTGCCCCGGCCGAGCCTTTTCGGCAAGTTGCTTGATGGAGCGCGTCGTCGCTACGTCTTCGGTGAGATCAAAGTAGCTGGAGCCGGCCTCCAGCGCCGCAGTCGCAATGGCGACGTTCACGTCGAAGCTGCAAGCGGAGATGACGCTGTCGCGATCCCTCAGCAATTCCGCCACCGCCGGCGCGTTCGATGCCGCGACATCCACTGTGCGCAGGCCAAGCTGACGCTCCACCCGCCCGCGGGCCGACGGCGAGGCGTCGCCGACGAGGACATCGTATTGACCCGTTCCCGACAGGAGCTGCGCGATCGCCGACCCGATTTTACCCGCCCCCAGCAATAGAATTTTGTGCATCTGCGACTCCCTTGCTTTCGCCGGCGCTAAGGTTTTGTTGGCCCCGCGCGCCGACGTTCCATCCGGAAAGGAAATGAACGCGACAACGGCTCACGACAATGTTACACTATCTATCAGTTCTGTCAAAAAATCCCGATTAGATGGAAAGGACTTCTCACCATGAGCAACGCCGGCATCGATCAACTGCTCCGTTTTTCGTGGGAAACTCAGCCTGAAGCGTGGCATTTGGTGTGCGATATCACCGAGGAAGCATGCCGCCAGAACGCGTTCGCCCGCCAACTCGCCGGCCGCATGTCGCGGGAGAGCGGCACGCGGCTTGTCGACTGGACTGATCATGTTGTTCTTCCCGCGGGCAGCCGGCAAACCGGGCGATTGGAGACCGTCGGCTACGTGAAACAGCCGGAAAGGCCCGAGGCGATCTACCGGCATCCCGGCGGCGTCTTTCCGGCGATCCTCGTGGAAGCCGGCGCGGGAACGGAAATCGTCCTAAAGGTCGATAGCGTCGCTGATTTTGCGGCCGTTCATCGGATTTCGTCTCCGATCGAGGGCGAACCGCTGAACCTCTATCGCAAGCTGCGCGTATCGACGGATAACGGCGTGACGCTATCCGTCGCGGAGCGACACGGCCATCGCGGATTCTCGGTCCCGACGCTCGCGCCCGCCGACGCGGTCCGCCGGCTCCATCACGGCGAAGCGTTCCGATCTCGCCCGCGAGAATTCATCACTGATGCACAAGGATTCTCTAATACGGAAACACTGATCGATGCCGCCTTGGCCGACGGGCTTTCGCCCGCCGTCGCCTGCGACCTGTTTTTCGCGGCCGAGCGAGAGTTCTGGATGCGCCGGAACCGCGCCGCACAAGTCCAATACGCCCGCCAACAGCGGATCGGCATGGGCTGGGCTAATCACGACCATCACACCTATCGCTGCTCACGGGACAACTTCGTCCGGCTGATCGCCATCTGGGAGAAACTCGGACTCCATGCGCGGGAACGATTCTACGCCGGCGCCGAGGCCGGCTGGGGCGCTCAGGTCATGGAGCAGCCGGACACAGGCATCATCACGTTCAACGATGTCGATCTTTCGCCGGATGAGCTGGTCAGCGATTTCGCCCACGAGCCGCTGGCGCCACGCGCGGGCCTCGGCACGGTCGGCTTGTGGTGCGCCCTACATGGCGACTCGTTCCTTCAGGCCGGGATGCACCACCTTGAATGCCAGTTCGACTTCGACGCGCTTCGCGAGCAACTGGAATCCGAGCACGCCGTTCGGGTGATGAAGCCATTTACCGATTTCCCGCATCTTCGGCAGGCGTTTACCGAAGGGGAACGATGGCAGGTGGCACCGGCGCGGATCGATCGGCTGCTGAAAGCCGGCCTGATCAGCGCCGAGCAGGCGGAGCAGTTCCAAGCCAACGGCGCGATCGGCTCGCACCTGGAAAACCTCGAGCGAAACGACGGCTTTAAGGGCTTTAACCAGACCGGGGTGAGCGAGATCATCACCGCCACCGACCCCCGCCTGCATCTGACCGCCTGACCATTACCACATTCGCTCTATATGGTTTGTTCGCGTCGGCCACCATTG
>JBBCIV010000280.1:0-5905 GCA_037189665.1 Phycisphaerae bacterium
CGGCCACGCCCACGCGGCTTTGATCGCCAAAATCGGGAACTGGAAAATGACCGAACCCCAATCGCTTGCCGCCATGATTGTCGTCCAGCCTGGCGCCGTCGTCTCGCGCACGTTGATCAAGAAGCCTACGGGAACGGTGACGCTTTTCGCGTTCGATCAGGATCAGGGTCTCAGCGAGCATACGGCCCCGTTCGACGCCCTCGTTCAGGGGATCGAGGGCACCTGCGCCATCACGGTTGGCACGACGACGCACCACGTGAAACCGGGTGAGGTGCTATTGCTGCCCGCCAACGTTCCGCATGCGTTGCAGGCGACGTCGGCGTTCAAAATGTTGCTCACCATGATTCGCGCCTGAGGCGGAGGGAGGTTTTCCATGTTACTGGCGAAGGGCACCAAGCTTGTTTTCATCGGCGATTCCATCACCGATGCCGGCCGCACCAGGCCGGCGGCGTCGGAGGGGCTGTTTGACCCGATGGGCCGCGGGTATGTCACGATGGTCGACGCGCTGCTGGGGACGTTTTATCCCGGCCATGCCATCCGCGTGGTCAATGTCGGCAACAGTGGTAATACGGTTCGCGATTTGAAGGCCCGCTGGCAGGAAGACGTGCTGGGCCTGAAGCCCCACTGGCTGAGCATCATGATCGGCACGAACGACGTGTGGCGGCAGTTCGACGTGCCGAAGATCGCCGAATCGCACGTGCTGCCGGACGAGTACGAATCGACCTATGACGAACTGCTCACCCGCACCCGGCCGACGCTCGGCGGGCTGGTGATGATGACGCCGTTTTACGTCGAACCCAACCGCAACGACAAAATGCGCGCCCGCATGGACGAGTACGGCCGGATCGTCAAGAGGCTGGCGGGCAAGCACGATGCGGTTTTCGTCGATACGCAGGCCGCGTTCGATAAGGTTTTGGAGCATTACTACGCCGCCACGCTTGCGTGGGATCGCGTTCACCCGAACCAGACCGGGCACATGGTGCTTGCCCGGGCGTTTCTCGACGCCGTAGGTTTCCGCTGGCAGTGAGGGGGGGGAGCGATGATCGTCTACCGCGTCGGAAACGATCTGGAACTCGATCGCATCATCGATCTCTACGCCTCCTGCACGCTCGGACCGCGCCGGCCGTTAAGTGATCGTGAGCGGATGGCGGAGATCATCCGCGGATCGAACCTCGTTATCACGGCCTGGGACGACGATTTGCCGGTCGGCATTGCCCGCAGTCTGAGCGATTTTGCGTACGTCACCTATCTGGCCGACCTTGCCATTCGCGAGTCGCACCAGCGGCGCGGGATCGGCAAGGAATTGATTCGCAGAACACAGCAGGCCGCGCCGCGGGCGCAGATCGTGCTGCTCTCGGCGCCCCAGGCGGTGGACTACTATCCACGCATTGGCCTGGAGCGGCATAATAGCGCATGGGTGCTGAATCCCGGCCAATCTCTCGCGTAATCGGCTGCCTTCGAAGTCTAGCGCGGTACAATGTTCGGCATGAGCGGCCCCGTTGAACCTTCTGCCAACCAGCGTGAACTCCATTCTTTCCGTGTCGATTACGGCATCGGAGAACTCGTTGAATCCAACGTCGCTAAAGATGCCATCGAGCAGTTCGCCCGGTGGTTTCAGGATGCGAAGATGAGCCGCCCCGGCGAGCCGAACGCCATGACGCTGGCCACCGCCGACGCGAGCGGGGCGCCGTCGGCGCGAATCGTGCTCCTAAAGGATTTTTCGCAGCGAGGGTTCACCTTTTACGGCAATTACGAGAGCCGGAAGGGCGCCGATCTGGATGCCAATCCGAGGGCGGCGCTGGTGTTCTTCTGGCCGGTATTGGAGCGGCAGGTGCGGATCAGCGGGACGGTGGAGCGGGTATCGCGGGCCGAGTCGAAGGCCTATTTCGACATCCGGCCGCGCGGGGCGCGGGTGGGGGCATGGGCGTCGGCGCAAAGCCGCGTCATCGCCTCGCGCGAGGCGCTCGAGGCCCGCGATAAGGAGTTCGACGAGCAGTTCCGCAGGCAGTTCGGCGAATCCGTTCCGCTGCCCGACCACTGGGGCGGCTGGCGGTTGAAGCCCGAGTCGATCGAGTTCTGGCAGGGCCGTTCGTCGCGCCTCCACGACCGCCTGCGATACACGCGCGACGGCGAAGGGTGGAAGATCGAGCGTCTCTCGCCATAGACTAGCAGATATGGCAAACCATCCCGACCGACGCGGATCCACCGGCAACGTCATCGCAGCCGTTTGCAGCTTCTTCATTCCGGGGCTGGGACAGCTCGTTCAGGGGCGAATCCTGGTCGCGCTGATTCACTTCATCTTGGCAGCGGTGATTTGGTTTGTCAGTTTCGGCACGCTGGGTTGGATAATGCACCTCTGGTCGACCTACTCCGCCGCTGTCTGGAAGGCGAAGGGGTGAGACGGCTGGTCTCAGAAGAATCCGTCGGACGGCCAGCCGGATAACCAAGTTTCGTACACACTCAGGTCCGCGCGGGGAACTTCCACGACGGGCAACTCGCTAACCAGCCCGGCACAGTTCAGTCCCCATGCGGCCAGCAGCGTTCGCAACTCCGTGCGCAATTTCTTCTCCGCTTCAACATCGCCAAAATCCGATGCAACGCGGATCAGTCCTAGTTGACGCACAACGTTCCGGATCAGGTCATCCGGCTTGCGCGCTCGCAGCGCGTTGGCCTCGAGTGAATGAGTGACGCCGTCGAAGGACCGATCGCGGAGAATCTTGTAGTCCACTATGGCGAGATCGCTCCAGTAGGCGTCCAGAAGTTCGTAGTGCAGTATTCCCATCGCGCGTGAAGCGGTGATCAACTCGAACGCCGTGTCGATGATTTCCGCGTTCAGCGCAATCGCAGCGGCATCGGCGAGGGCCTCGGCGGCGTCTTGCCATCGCTCCATTGACGCCGAAGCGTCCGCGGAATCCCGAAGGTACTTGATGGCATCGGCGAAACGCGCCTCCCGCGCTGCCAACAACCCAAGTTGGTGACGAATCGCGGCAGAATTGATGCGCCACCCCTGCGCGTCGCTGATCGCCAGCGCCGCCAGCAGGCACTCGCTGGCGCGGCCCGGTTCGCCCCCGCTGGAAAACAGGTATGCTTCCCGGTTCAGCACTTCGTACATCCCGGCAATATCTCCAACGCGAGAGGCCTCCCGTCGGGTGCGTTCCAGGAGATTGCGAAAAACATAATCAAAATTACCCCCGCGTACGCTTCCGTGCCGGGGCGGATGGTTCGGGCTGGGAATGCTCGCCGGCACCTCCCGGCACATTTCTATGGCCGCGGCGTAGTCGATTCGATACCACTCGTTCAGCGTCAGGCAAAGGAGTGCGATCGCCTGGCGCCTTTCGTTCCACGGCGTCGCATAGTGCGAGTCCAGCAGTGCGCGAATCGTTGCGGCGTCGAGCCAGAAGGTATTGGCCTGCATTCCCGTCGTTAACATCCACTCGCGGATGAATTGCCCGTGGATCGCCTTGCCGGCATTGGCCAGCGACACAAGGTTTGCGTTGACGGCTTTATCCGCCTCGCTTCGCGATCCATGACCCGGTCCACCGAACAGGATCTTCGCTGCATTCTGACGGGTTTTCAGTTTTTCGAGAAAGCCTTTGCACTCGCCGATCCCCTCCAGCGGTGTATTGAGCGTTGCCAGCCGGTCGTCGAAAAGATAGGCGGGGTAGTTTGCCAAGAAACATTCTTCCACCCGGCTCGCCTGGTCGTCGAACTTGCCACGACGCAGTAGTGCGATGAGGTTGAAGGTGAATCGCGCCTTGGCAAGCCGGATTTGCTCGTGTCCAAGCAACGCTGCATCGGAGGCAAATAGCTGCTCGACGATGGTTTTCCAATCGATTTTTGCGGTCATCAGTCGTACTACGGGCTCGACCTCTTCCTCTTTCAGCCCCAGAAATGGACCGGTGTCCCACAAATAAGGAAGCAGATTGTCGACATAGTGATCGAATTCGCGCTGTCGGACCGTCGCCCGGGGATCGGACCACCCCGTAAGCTTGGGCAGCAGTGCTGCGTAAGCTGCCGCGGTGTGATCAGGGGTCATCGCATCAGGGGTGGAAACCCCATTATTCCGCAACCACGCTCCATGGCGGTTGCTTCGAGTGGCAAATTCAAAGATGTGAAGTGCCGTGACTATCGAAATTTCAGTGACGCGAGTTCGGTCGGACAATTTTTCGATCGCCCCTGCCAGCCTTTCGCTCAGCAGTTGCTCGTCAAGCGACCCTTTTGAAGCTTCCAGTTGCCGATTTCGAAGAAGGGCCAGAACGCCGGCTTGGTCCGATTCGTCTACCGTGAGCGTGGAAAAACGGTCTGCGAGATCGATTAATTGCGGTGGATTGCATAGGGAAAGGACGGATAATGTATCCGCCGGGGTGATGCTCCTGACCGGAAGCGTTGACGCCGCGATCATCGAAACAATGAGATCGTTCGCCGGGACCAGCGATGCGTAGGCATTGTCCTGATCCCTGAACAGCACCTTGTTCCATTCGGCGAGCGTGGCGCTCTGATCATCGTGATGCAGCCACCAGTCCTGGGCGCGAATCGATGACAACGCTGCCGCCGGAGAGGAGGGCGAGATGGAGCGGAATGCGTTGGCGACATCGGGCGACGCATCGTCCAGGTCGAGCGTCGCGCCGCCAAAAAGCCACAGCAATTCGCTCGCCGCGGGGTCGGTCTTGGCGAGCCGAGCGGCGGTCAGGATCGCGTTAGGGGGAAGCGGGTCGGTCGGCTGGGTGGTGGGGCCGACCTTGGCGCGGATGTACGCTTCGAGGACTTCATAGCCGTAGGCTTCAAGCGGGGTGCTTGAATCAAATGCGTCGATCCTCGCTAACGCCGCCACGTCTGAGCCCGCATCGTCTTTCGATGCGTCGCGTGTTGCGGCATCGCGATTTCGTCGGGCATAGTATGCCGCCGACCGCGGCGTCATGCCGCGGGTGGATTGCTGCACCTCGCCGATGCGCTGCAGCATCGTTTCGTGAGAATTGAGCTTGCGCATCGACTCGCCGGAAGTCAGCCAGTTCAGCGCCGCCGACGCGCGTTCGTCGCGCGCGACGGCGTGCCGGAAGGCTTCGGGGAGGTGTGCGTCCAGAAGCGCGATCGCCTGGCTTTCAGTTCCCGGTGAAACGCTGCCGCCGATCGTGCCGAACAGCCATCGCCACTGGTCTCGGGTCATCGCCACGTAGTGTTCTTTCGACAAGAACTGGGAGAGCTGCCGCTCCTCAAGGCCGTGAAGCTCCGGCCCTCGCTTGCCAGCCATAAGTTCCACGAACTTTGCTTCGATCTTGCCTTGCCATTTTCCCAGTGTGTTGGCATCGCTCGCGCTCAGGGAGGAGCGATTTTGGTCGATGTATTTCTCGAGGCAGAACGAGATCGCCTTGCCGGTGGCGCGGTTCAAATCCTGGTTACGAAAGAAGTCCGACAACGTCGGTCGGGCCGAGTCGATGGCTTCCTGGATGACGAAACTGGCGATGACGTTGGTCAACAGCCCGAACAACACCGCCGTCACCGCAAGCTCGACGGCTTTCTTGCCGCGTTCGGGACTGGGCTCTATCGCAACCAGCCAAATCGACGGCACGATCGCGAGGATGGCCATCACGCCGATCAGCTTCCAAGCCATGTGCATGGAAATCGAGGCGATCGCCGCCGTGCCGACAATGCTTAACAGAGCGACAATGATGATCAGCCATCCCGGTGCGCCGGCGGAGCGAAACAGGAGGGATCGCCTGGGAGCGGGCGGTTGTTGGACGGGAGGCGTTGTTGTCCCGGCAACAACAGTGCTTACGCTTGTTGATGCGACGTCGACTTTGGGCGCGTCAATTGCCGTCTGCGCGGGACGTGAGACTTGCTTTGCAGCCGTTTTTCGAGCTGCCTTTCCCCGTTTGCGTCGTCGACCCATGATGGTGGGCAGTATTAC
>JBBCIV010000281.1:0-25407 GCA_037189665.1 Phycisphaerae bacterium
TCTAACCCCAGCCTGATCCTCAACGGCGCCAGCGCGTTGCTGCACATCGGCCCAACCGGCTCGGTGCGTGCCGTCTCCGACTCCAACGGCCAATCGATCTACACGACCACCCCCGCCACGCCCGGCTCGATCAAGATCGACGCCGGCGGCCTGTTCTATCGCGACGGCGACGGCGCGTTCACCAACATGAATGTCGACGTTGCGGTCGACAGCCTCGGCACCATTCGGGCCGCGGGCCTGTCGATCATCAACCTCAACGGCGCTTTTCCTCAGCTTACCGGCACGCCCGGCAACACCACGCTGCAGGGCGGCCGATTCGAGATCTTCGACGCCGCCACCCTCGGCCTCAACGGCCGATCGATCAACACACTCGGCCCCGCCGCCTCCGTGCTGCGCGGCGGTCATCCACTACGTTTTACGGCGTTGGATTCGCTGAACAACCTGCAAGGCTCGCTCGAACTCACGCAGGGGATCGCCTTGCCGCTCACGTCGTCGCTGACCAACTCCGGCAAACTGATCCTCAATCCCGGCACGTCGCTTTCCGCGGGAACGTATACGCAGACCGCCGCCGGCTCAGTCGAGTTCCAGATCAATGGCAACACCGATAATCAGATCGGCCGGCTTCTCGGCAGCGGCGCCGCCACGCTCGCCGGCACGGCGATCGTCCGCGCCGCGCCCGGTTATACGCCGCCCGCCAACGCCGGCTATGCACTGCAGTCGTTCGCGTCGCACACCGGCACGTACACCACGGTGCAGGGCCTGAACCTGGCGGCGAACACGGCGCTCGATCCGGTTTACACCAACACGAACTTCTCGGTGAACGTCGTCGCCGACGGGCCGACCGGCTCTGCCGACCTTGCCGTCACCGCCATCACGCCGCCGGGCAACGGCATTGCCGGGCAGAACGTCACGCTCACCTACACCGTCACCAACAACGGCGGCCCCACCGCCGTCAGCGGCTGGACCGATACGATCTACCTCTCCAGGGACGGCTCTCTCGATGGCTCGGACGTGATCCTCACGAAGGTCGCCCATACCGGCAGCCTCGGCGCCGGCGCGAGCTACACGGGCAACGTCACCGTGCCATTGGTCGGCGTGCTGCCGGGCAGCTACCACCTGGTGGTCGTCGTCGACTCGCATGGTCAGGTTGCCGACGTCAGCCGGACGAACAACACGGCCGCCAGCGCCGGCACGATCGCTGTCGTCGTGCCATTCCTCGCGCCCGGCGTTTCGACCAGCGGCGCCATTAAGGCCGGTCAGAGTCTGTACTATCAGGTCACGCTGCCGGCCGGAAAGACGCCGACCTTCACCTTCACCGGCGCGGTGGCCGGTACGGCGGAGGTGTTCGTCGCCCTGGGCAAGGTGCCCACGATTGCCGACTTCGATCAAGCCACCTTCACCGCCGGCTCGACCGTCCAGCGCGTCACCGGAAGCGTGACGGCGACGGCAACCTACTTCATCCTGCTTCGCGGCCGCGAGAACGCTGGAAACGGCGTCGGCTTCTCGATCGTCGCCGAGGGAAGCGGCTTCAATTTAGCTTCCACCAGCGTCGGCGCCGGCTCCAGCACCGGACGTGTGACCACGACCCTCACCGGCAGCCAGTTCACGCCGGCGACGACGTTCGCGCTATCTCGCTCCGGCTCGACGTTTGCCGCCAGTTCGGTCGCGTTCATCGACAGCCAGCACGCCAGCGCCACGTTCAACCTGGTTGGCCTGGCCAACGGCACGTACAACATCGTCGCGACGGACGGCGCGAACGCCGACGCGCTGGTTGGCGCGTTCGTCGTTTCCAGCGCGGGTGGACAAGGCGGGCAACTGCAATACCGCGTCAACGGCCCCGGCGCCGTGCGCCCGCCGTACGCCAATGCCGCCGTCACCATCAGCTACAGCAACGTCGGCAAGACCGACATCGACGCGCCGGTCTTCGAGCTGTTGATGACCAACGCTCGCGCGCGGCTCGATGGCAGCAACCGTTTCCTGACGCCCAATTTTACGTCGGCCAACGGCAAGGCGTTCGCGGTGTACGAGTTGCTCGGCACCAGCGGCGGCCTGGCCGGCGTGCTGTCGCCAGGCGAATCGGGCAGCATCACCGTCCGCTTCGAGCCGATCGACGCCTCGTCGCACGCCAAGAGCACCTTCGAACTGATCGCCATGGCCGATAGCGCCAACAGCCAGCCGATGCCGTTCGACCGCATCAACACTCTCTTCCGCCCGCAAGGCATTGCCGATGACGCATGGGCCGCGATCATGACCAACTTTAAGGCTGGCAGCGGAACGACGTTTGGCGGCTACCGCGCGATGCTCATCGACAACGCCAACTACCTCGGCCAGTTCGGGCCCGTCTCGCCGGACGTCACGGACTTAATCCAGTTCGAACTCGAGCAGGCAAACCTGTTCGGCGGGCTTACGAATCGCTATCTCACAGGAACGATGGGCCGAGGGCTGATCGGACCGTATGCAACACGTGCGTCGGCCGATTCCGACGGGAATGTCACCGTCACCGACGGTAAGTCGATCCGATTCTTCACCCTAAGCGGTAACGCCTACACGGGCGCCAACGGCGACCGCGCCAATCTCACCCGTGCCGGCGGCGTCATCACGTTGATCGAAACCAACGGAGCCCGCACCGTCTTCCGTGCCGCTGACGGCCAGATGGACTACCGCCAGGATGCCCGCGGCAACCGCCTGACGATGGGCTACAACGGCGCCGGCCGGCTCGTCACCGTCGCCGACAACCGCACCGGCGACGTGACGACGTATGCCTACAACGCCGCAGGCCGGATTATCAGCGAGACCGACGCCGTCGGCCGCGTGACCACCTACGGCTACGATGCCTCCAACGAGTACCAGACGAGCGTCACCACCGCGCTTGGCACCGTCCTCACGACCTACAACGCCGACCACTCGATCGCCAGCGTGACCGACATCGACGGCGTGAAGACGACTTACGCTTACGACTCCCTCGGCCGGCTCGCCAGCACGACGGTCGGCAGCGGACCGACCGCCATTATCACCATGCAGACCTACGCCGGCCCCGGCAAAATCACGACGACCGTGGCCGGCGCCGGAGGCGTTTCTTCTCAGCAGTTCCTCGTCGCCGGCGGACGCGTCGGCCGGTACATCGATGCGCTCGGACGCACGACGAGCTACCGGTTCGACGCCAACGGCAATCTGCAAGCCGTGACCGACGCCACCGGCTTGTCCGCCACCGCGCAAGTGATCGGCGCCGACAGCGTGTCGCTGATCGGCACCGACCGCACCCCTGTCGGCCTCGACTTCGACCCTGCCAATGGCCGACTCCGCGCCGTGACCAGCGGCAGCGGCGACCGGTCGAGCTTCAGCTACGACAGCTATGGAAATCTGATCTTCACAACCTTCCAGGACGGCTCCGAAGCCTCGAACGAGTACGACTCGACCGGCCGACTGACCGCGGCGACCGACGCCAACGGCGTGCAGGTCGCCTTCACCTACGACGCCAAGGGATTGCTTGTCCGGCGTGCTTATTCGACGGGTCAGTCGATCACGTACACCTACGACGTGCACCGCAACCTGCTGACCGCCGACGGCCCCGGCGGCACGACGCGCTACACGTACGACGTCGCTGACCGCGTCACGTCCGTGACCTATCCCAATGGCCGCAGCGTGACGCTGACCTATGACGCCAATGGTCGGCGGGCGACGATCGCCGACGGCGACGGCTACACCGTCCGTTATACGTATGACGCCCTCGGCCGCCTCAGCCAGGTCCGCGATGCCGACGGCGGGCTGCTGGTCAGCTACACCTATGACACGCTCGGGAACCTCGTCAGTGAAACGCGCGGCAACGGCAGCACCGTAGCCTACGCCTACGACGCACTCGGCCAGGTGATGGCCATCACCCACCGCGACGCCGCAAATACCGTTGTCGAGCAGTTCACTTACACGCGCGACGTCGTTGGCCGCATTCTCACTTCGACCGATCAGGCCGGCGGAGTCACCACCTATGGCTACGACGCAGCAGGCCAGCTCATCGCCGCCAAACTGCCCGGCGGCCGGACGATCACCTACGCTTACGACGTCGAAGGCAATCGGACGCAGGTCGCGGACTCCACCTCAGGCACGTCTAGCTACACGACCAACGTCGGCGACGCTTACATCGCCGCCGGCGGCGAAACCTTCGCCTACGACGCCGCCGGGCGGATGACCTCGCGCACCAGGGCCAGCGTGACGACGACTTACACCTACGATTTCGCCGGACAACTGGTCGGCGAGAACAGCCCTGGAAACGCCGTCACCTACACGTACGACGCGATGGGCCATCGCATCGGTAAAACCGTCAACGGCGTCGTCACGGATTTTGCGATCGATCCCAGCGGCTACGGCACGGTCTTCGGGCAATACGACGGCGCGAATGCGGTGAATTACGTCAGCGGCGTGGGCATCGCCGCGCGCGCCGGCGGGGGAAGCAATTCGTACTACCACTTCGACGCCACCGGCAACACCGCCTACCTGTCCGGCGCGGCCGGGGCGTCTGTGGCGACGTACTCGTACCTGCCGTTCGGCGAACTGGCCGCGCAGACCGGCGCGTCCGCCCAGCCGTTCACCTTCAACGGCCGATTCGGCGTGCAGGCCAACGGCAACGACACCTACGACATGCGCGCCCGCGCCTACGACGCCCGCCTCGGCCGGTTCACCACGCGCGATCCGATGAACATCACCGGCGGCGATGCCAATCTCTACCGCTTCGGCGCGAATGACGCCGTCAACCACATCGACCCAAGCGGGCTTCTCTATGGCACGCCGCTCGGCGCGGCATTTGACGCGATCATCGAGTTTGGCATTCCAAGCGTACTGGAGACGGCGGGAAGCGCCGCCCTCCTGACGGATGGACAGCTTGCGTTCGCTTTGAATGGCGAGGCCCTCGAACTGGTGGCCCTCTCCGAAAACGCCGCAATCGTGCAAGGCGCCGGCGCCACCGCATTCCCCGGCGGAACCGCCCCCGTGGCCCCATATCTCGAGCGGGCATTTGCCCAGCGCTCGGCGAATTACGCGTTCCTCCGGCAGGAACAGTTGATGCGCGCCGCAAAGGCCCGCGCCAAGGCCGCGGCCGCCAATGCCGCCCGGGCCGCGGCGGCGGACGCGGCGGCGATCGGTTTCGGATCGCTGGCCGCCGCCTCGCCGTTCCTCATCGCCGCCTACGCCATCGACGGCGGCGAGCTGATGTTCGACAGCACCCCGCTCGCCGGCCTCGCCAAGACCAAACCACAGGACGTGCTCGGCAATCGCACCACCAAGGCCCGCCTGCCCAAGCAAGGCGCCAGCGAACTCGCCAACGACCTCTACCAACTCGCCAAGGAAAACGGCAAGTCCGACGCCGAAGCCCTGCTGGAGATGATCGAGTTCCTCCGCAAGAACGGCATCGAAGACCCGATCTACAACCCGCGCCCCAAACCGCTCGACATTGACAACGCCCGCCCCGACGATCCCAACAACATCCTCGGCCCCGCCGGCGCTCGCGCCGACGTGATGCCCGACGTCATCGCCCCCGGCCAGACGCGCTTCGATGGCTTTGTCACCGCGGGCGGCACGTACGCCTACAAGATCGAGTTCGAGAACAAGAAGACCGCCACCGCCCCGGCACAGGTCGTCACCGTCACCCAGACGCTCGACGGCGATCTTGACCTGACTACCTTCAAATTTACGGGCTTCGGCTTCGGCAATATCCACATCTCCGTGCCCGAGGGCGCTGCGCTGGGCAGCACGTTCAGCACGATCGTCGATGCCGCCGCCACACTCGGCGTGAAGGTGAAGATCGACGCCACCCTGAACTTGACCACGCGGCTGCTGACCGTCGTCTACACCTCGCTCGATCCGAACACCAACGACGTGCCGCTCGACGCGCTCGCCGGCTTCCTGCCGCCGAACGTGAACGTTCCGGAAGGCGATGGCTACCTGACCTATACCGTCGCGCCCAAATCCGACGTGGCCAACGGCACGCGCATCGACGCCAAGGCCACCATCGTCTTCGACACCGAGGCCGCGATCGACACGCCGGCCGTCCATAACACGATCGACACCGTCTCACCGACCAGCAAGGTAACGGCCTTGCCCGCCAGCAGCCCGACGAACTACACGGTGAGTTGGGCCGGCAGCGACCCGAACGGCTCCGGCGTCGCCATGTACGACATCTACATGTCCGACAACGGCGGCGACTACAAGCTGATGCTCGACGACACCACGCTCACCAGCGCCGTCTTCACCGGCGTCGCCGGCCACACCTACCGCTTCTATAGTGTGGCGACCGACCACGTCGGCTTCACCGAATCCAAATCCGCCACCGCCGAGGCAACCACCACCATCAGCGGCGGCGGTGGTGACGGCGGGCAGACCGGCTCGATCAGCGGCACGCTCTGGAACGACAGCAACGGCAACGGGATCTTCGACTCCAGCGAGCAGCCCACCGGCAAACGCACCGTCTTCATCGACGCCAACGGCAACGGCAAGCTCGACCCCGGCGAACGCACGACCCAGTCCGACAGCAACGGCCGTTACACGTTCCAGAACCTGTCGCCAGGCGCGTACAACGTCTCTCGCGTCTTCCCCAACGGCTACAGGTTCAGCAACGCGCCGATCGGCTATCTCCCGGTGAACGTGACCGCCGGGCAAGCGGTGACGGGCATCAACATCGGCACGACCGACAAGAAAGTCACGCCGCCGCCGGGCAACGCCGGCTCGATCAGCGGCACGCTCTGGAACGACAGCAACGCCAACGGGATCTTCGATTCCCGCGAGCAGCCCACCGGTGTACGCACCGTCTTCATCGACGCCAACGGCAACGGCAAGCTCGATCCAGGCGAACGCACGACCCAGTCCGACAGCCAAGGCCGCTACACGTTCCAGAACCTGTCGCCAGGCGCGTACAACATCTCTCGTGTCTTCCCCAACGGCTACAGGCTAAGTAATTCTGTCAGTGGCTACGTGCTGGCAAACCTCAACGCGGCCACACATCTGGCGAACGTGAATCTTGGTACGACGAATATCCGACCGTAAAGGTAACAACATCACCGATCTAGCAAGCGCCGAGTACGCTATAGATGGGTTGGGGATTATGCTCTACGCGCCCCCAGATAAATAAGACTAACGTTCATCTTTCGAGTAGGTTGCTTCCTGCACCTCGTCCAGCAGTTTTTCCACTACGCGGTCGGCACCGATCCCCTCGGCATCGGCGTTGAAGTTGGTGAACAGCCGGTGTCGCAGCACCGGCTTGGCGACCCAGCGAACATCGTCGCAGCTCACGTTCAGTCGGCCGTTGAGCAACGCGTGAGCTTTGGCGCCCAAAACGAGGAACTGCGCTGCGCGGGGGCCGGCGCCCCATGTGAGCATGTCGTTGACGAACTCGGCCGCGCCGGGCTCCTTTGGGCGGGTGGCGCGGGCGAGGGAAACAGCGTAATCGACCACGTGATCGCTCACCGGCAGCTTTCGCACCACCTTCTGGATCGCCAGGATGTCGTGCGCGCTGAGCACCGGCTGCGGCTCGTCGGTCAGGTCCATCGTCGTCCTACGGACGATCTCACGCTCTTCCTTCCGGCTGGGGTAGCCGATGTTCACCATGAACATGAACCGGTCGAGCTGCGCCTCGGGCAGCGGGTAGGTGCCCTCCTGCTCGACCGGATTCTGCGTCGCGAGGACGAAAAATGGCATTTCCAGCGGGTACGTTCGCCCGCCGGCGGTGACCTGGTATTCCTGCATCGCCTGGAGGAGCGCCGCCTGCGTTTTGGGCGGGGTGCGGTTGATCTCGTCGGCGAGGATGATGTTGGCGAAAACCGGGCCTTTCACGAACCGGAACGACCGCTTGCCGTCGCCGGCGTCCTCGAGGATGTCGGTGCCGGTGATATCGGCGGGCATCAGGTCGGGCGTGAACTGGATGCGGTTGAAGTTCAGCTTCAGCACCTTCGCCAGGGTGGAGATGAGCAGCGTCTTGGCCAGTCCCGGCACGCCGACGATCAGGCAATGGCCTCGCGCGCACAGGGCGCACAGCAACAGCTCGATCACCTGGTCCTGCCCGATGATGACCTTGTGCAGTTCCGTCAGCAGTTTCTGCTTGACCTGACCGAGTTGCTGAACGAACTGCTCGTTCTGGGGCTGCGATGCGGGCGCTGGTGATGCGGTGGCGGACATTCCATCTCCGGAAGGCGATCTACCATAACCTACCGCGCCGACAGGAGAAAGGTTGAACCGCAAGACATGAAAACCAGCGATGCGCACCAATCACAAATGTGCCGAAGGCCGCCGGCGTGTTGCGACGCCTGCGGCGCATCTGAAACGCTGCTCGGCTCAGGGAGGCGGCGCGGGGCGTTCGGATAATTGCGGGTTGCCGGGCGAGGATTTGGGCAAATCGTTCTTGCCCGGCGCGAAAGCGCGTTTCTATACTCCGCCGCATGGCAGGCAAACTCGTCTCAATCAACGTTGCCGCCGAAGGCGGCGTGCCCAAGCGGCCGATCGGTTCCACGCGTCTGCTCATCGGCGGCGTCGAAGGGGACAAGCAGCGCAACCTCAAGGTCCACGGCGGGCCGGAGCGCGCGGTCTGCCTCTACTCGCTCGAACGCATCCTGAAACTCCAGGCCGAGGGCCATCCCATCCAGCCCGGCGACGTCGGCGAAAACCTCACCGTCGACGGCCTCGACTGGGAATCCATCACCCCCGGCGCGCAACTCACCGTCGGATCGACGACGCTCCAGATCACCACCCACACCATCCCCTGCAACAATATCGCCTTCGCCTTCAAAGACGGAAAGAGCAAGCGCATCGGCCACGACTTTCATCCCGGCTGGAGCCGCCTCTACGCAAAAGTGCTGGTCGAAGGCGAAGTGAAAGTCGGCGACGACGTGACGCTGATCTCGTAGCAAAATCGTCGTCAGGCAATGATCTCGGTTGAACGGAGTGCGCGATGCATCAGCGTCCTGCTGCTGCGATGCGGCCAATGCGCGCGACGCAGGCGTTGTGGCCACAGCATTCGGTTCGTCGCTCTAGCTGACGAGGCGGAGAACGGCACTTTCTACAGCGCGACGACCGGCTCGGTTCGGCCGGATTTGGCGGAGCGGGCCATCGCCTCAACCACGCGCAGGCCGGCAACGATCCGCCGGTGCGTGGTGGATTCGTCTTGCTTTTCAGTCCGCTTGATGGCGTTGTAGAACGCCTCCCACTGATAAGCCCCGCCCGACTCGCCGACATGGCTTTCGTAAACTTTTGTTTTGCCACCTCCGCCGTCGACCACGACGGCGACCTTGGAGTGGCCGCTGGCGGGCAGGACGTACGCGGGGCCCGTGTTGCGATAAAGCGTGCCGCGCTCGTAGTTCAGGGTGAGGGCGTTGCGGTAGCTCTGGGTGTCGGAAACGCAAAACGACGCGTAGACGTTCGCGATCGCCCCGTTGCGGAAACGAATGCCCAGCTGCGCGTTATCCGGCGTCGGCCGGCCGGTGAAAAGGCGGGATTGCAGGACGTTGACGGACTCGGCCTCGCCGAAGAAGTGGACGAGGTCGTTGATCATATAGATGCCGAGGCGATAGATCGGCGCGACCGGGCAGGCGTCGGGCGAATCGTACCAGCTTCCGTCGGCGTCCTCGCGATAAGATGCCCATAGCTCGGCGCGGCCTCCCACGGGCGCACCGAGATTCAGATCGTGCCGCCACGCATCCAACTGAAGCACGTCTTCCGTCGATATCGGCGCCGGAGAGTTCATATGAACAACCCGGCCCAGCGACGTCGCCTCACCAAGCACGCGACTGGCCTCGGCGGAACTCACCTCGAACGGCTTGGTGGTCATCACATCGCGGCCCGTCCCGATGATGCGGCGGATCAGATCCGCCCTGCCATTAGGACCCGTGATAAGCGCGATGGCGGGAATGGTTGAATCGGCGAGAAGCGAGTCGATGGAGTAATGGGCCTTGGTGCGATATTGCCTCGCGACCGCATCGGCGCGCGGCCGATCCACATCGCAAACCCCCGCTAACTCGAATCGGTCAACGCCCCTGCCCTGATAGATGTCTTTGACGACGTGTTGTCCGAACGACAACCCCACCACACCGATCCGAATCCGCTCCATTGTGTTCACGCCGAGATCATCGGCCGAAGGGGGTGAACAAACAAGTGCGCACGATCAAGTTGTGCGAGATATGACACAGCTTGATCCAACTACGGAAAACAAGCGATGTGATGAACACTGTAGGCACGGGCGCGATCGCGCGCCGGCCGTCCGGTTCTTATTTTCCGTCGGCGATCTTCTTGAGGTAGATCATCGCGGCTTCCTTCTTGCCCTGCTCACCGAGGACACCGAGGATCCGCGCCTGAACTTCGCTTTCCTGCGCGCTGAACCACTGGACGAGGCGCGATGTCGCTGCGATCTGCGAGACGCCGGTTTCCTCGCACATGGCAGCAAATTTTTTGGCCGTCTGCGGGGTGACGTCCACACGGAAAACAACGCGTCGAAGGGTTGCTGCCTTTGGCATGATAGGGTCTCCAGATAAGTCGTACTATAACGTATCGCTTCGGTCCGACGAAGGTGCAGAGCGCGGCATGCATGGCAGACGTGCGCCCGTATCGCCCCGCTTTGCGCGACTACTTGTTGATATTGCTTATCGCCCACTGTGCCGTTTGGCGGCGCATGTCGTTCGGCACCAATCCGAGGACGAAGTTTCGGATCGCCGCGTGCTGGTCGCAGAACCATTCGAGCAGGCGGGTCATGATCCGGTTCTGTGGCACGCCGAGGCGGTCGCCCAGTTCGGTCAGATCTGCCTTGGCGCGGGTGGTCAGTTGAATTCGGAGAACAACGCGTTTGCGAGACATCGTTTCAGTCATTGGCCGATTCCAGGTTGAATGCCACACGTTACACGGACACACGTCAATCCTGCCGCCACAAATCGAACCGCAGCAGGAGTTTTTCCATCAGATCGTCTTCAAGTGTCGGCTTGTTCACCGCCGACGGAGCAAATGGTACACGAACTTCGAATCCCGGGCCATCCGGCGCAGTCGGTTTTACGGTCAGAGACCCGCCGTGGTGATGGGCGATAAAGAACGCGTTCAACAGGTCCAGTTCCACGTCGCCATTCTTGCCGACGCCGCTGAACGCCGAGAAGAGGGACATCACGCGGTCAGGTTCCCACGATGATCCTTCCCCGGAGACAACGATGCGAATGCCCGGCGTCCCCCAGACGTCCACCTTGTCGGCGGCACTGATCATCAGGCGGCTTCCCGGCGGAGACAGCCGGGCAGTCTGCTCGATCAGGGTTGTCAGCATGCGGCGCAACAACTCCCGATCCACCTTGAACATCGGCAAGTCGGTGGCAATATCAATAGCCACATCGATACTGGTTTCCCCGCCCAACGTATGAACCTGTTCGGCGGCAGCGCGGATGAGCTCTTCCAGGTCCACCTCGTCGGCAAACGTGTAGTGCGGCTCGGCGACCACTTCCGCCAGCCCGCTGACCACCTTCAGCACTGCGGCAGTCTCGCGCTTGGCGGCCTCGCGAATATTGGTCCACTGCTCGGGATGTTGTTTGTAGCCTTCGGAGAGGAACTCCTGCATACCTTCGGGCGTCTGGTCGAGGTATTGCTGCAGCGCTTCGAGCGGATACTTCAGCCGATGGCCGAGGCTCGCCGCGAGCACGGTCAGGCTCTTGACGCGATCGGTCAGGCTAAGGCGCTGCAGCGTGCCGACCTTCTCTCGCAGGAGCAGATCGCGTTCCTGCTGGAGCATGAAGAACTCCAAAGCCCGCATCAGCATGATGCGAAGGTCGTGCAGGTCCCACGGTTTGACGACATATTTATAGATCGCGCCTTCGTTGACCGCGTCGATCGCCGACGGAAGGTCGGAGAACGCCGTCGTCAGAATGCGGATGACCTGCGGCCGCTCTGCGCGCAGCTTGGCCAGCAGATCGGTGCCGCTCCTTTGCGGCATGCGCTGGTCGGTGATGACGACGCCGATGCGGCCCTCGTATTCGTCCAGCACGCGTTCGGCTTCGTCCACGCTCGATGCGGTCAGCACCGAAAGCGAGTCGCCGTACGCCTGGGCGAAATACTTGATCGCCTGCGCTTCATCGTCCACATAGAGAACGAAGAACTTTTTGTGATCAAACGACGTCTTCATCGGGTGCGACTCCATTTCAGGCACACGGGAGATCGAAGATCACCTTCGTCCACGCGCCATGCTCACTTTCCAACCGCAACGAACCGCCATGATTTCCAACAATGGTCTGGCAGATGCTCAGCCCTAATCCCATGCCGGTGCCGATCTCCCGCCGAGTGAAGAAAGGCTCGGTTACATGCTCAAGGTCTTCGGGCCGAATCCCTATGCCGTTGTCTTCAACACATATGAAAGCGCGATCACGCTCCACATATGTGTTGACCATCATACGCGCTGTCCGCTTTCCTGCGAGCCCTCGAACACCATAAAGTGCGTTTTCCAATAAATTGATCAAAACGTGGGTGATCTGGTTACGGCTGCCGCGCACCATGATGTTACAGCCCTCGCCCTGCTCGATCGGCTCGCCTGCCAACTCGTGCGAGAGCAGTTTTTCCACGGTCCCGACCACTTCCCCTACCGAAAACGTCTCCTGAAACACCGACGTGGAAGGATGGGCAAACGTCCTTAACCCCGTTGTAACGCTTTGAATTCGCTTCAGCGACCCCTCGATATCCGACAAGCACTCGGCGACCTCCGCGCTCTTATTCTCTTTGGCCGCCACGAAAACCGCCATCAGCGAGGCGTTCAGCGGGTTGTTTACCTCATGCAAAATTCCTGCCGAAAGCCGGCCGACCGCATTCATTTTTTCACTTTGGACGAGCTGGACTTCGGTTGCCTTCAGTTTAGCCATCGCCTCAGACAGCTCAGTATTGCGATCGCGTAACGTCTGCTCGAGGTCCGCCGCCTGAAGCAGATTGGCCACGCGCGATTGAAGTTCGGCAGTGCTGAAAGGTTTTTGTAGGAAATCGTCGGCTCCGCTCCGCAAGCCGGTGAGCTTGGAGGCCTCGTCCGTGCGCGCGGTAAGCAGAATTACCCGCGACGAACGCAGTTCCGGATCCGATTTGATTCGCCGGCAAACTTCCAGGCCATCCATTTCCGGCAGCATGAGATCCAGCAGCACCAAGTGCGGCCGATAGACGCGGACTGCCTCTAAACCGCGCACTCCGTCGGCCGCCTGGCGCACCCGATACGATTTCGAGATCAGCGAGACGACGAACTCCCGCAGATCGGGCTCATCCTCGATGACGAGAACCTCGAATTTTCCTTCGCCGCGCACTGCCTGTAGTTCGTCCCAATCCAGCGGTGCATGCGGCGCGAGCACCGTCCGATCGGCCGCCTGATACGTTTGGGCAATAGGATCGGTGCTTGTGTCGGGCAACGTGCGGATGGCGACGTGGTTTCCACTCCCATCAACAGTGCTGTCGTCACAAAGTGGGATTCGAAGGGTAAAGGTAGCGCCCTGCCCCTCTTCGCTGACCACAGACAGCGTTCCGCCATGCTCCTGGGCCAGTTCGCGGGCCAACGCCAATCCGATACCCACGCCCTGATATCGTCGCGTTGCCGAACCGTCGGCCTGGCGAAACCGCTCGAAGATATGCGGCAAGTCCTTCGCCGGAATGCCGATGCCGTTGTCGCGCACCGAAAGCTCGGCCATGCCGTCATTTCGCCGAAGCTCGACCGTTACCTGTCCGCCAACCGGCGTGAACTTGAATGCGTTGGTCAGCAGGTTAAGGACGATCTTTTCAAGCCGCGAGGGGTCGGCCTCGACCACCATCGGTTCCCCGTTCGCGCCGCCGCCGCCGCTTACGTGAAGACGCAACTGTTTCTGCTCGGCAAGCTGTCGCATTGAATCGACTTGCGCCCTTGCGAATGACGCGAGGTCAAGCGGTTCTCGAGCTAAGACGGCGGCTTTTTCGTCAAGGCGGACGACTTCCAGCAAATCGGTGATGAGCTTCAGCAGCCGCAACGCATTCTGTTGGACGATCTGCAAAGGTCGGCGCACCGGCGCGGGCAGGTCTGGCTCGTCCAGCATCTGGTGCATCGGCGCAAGGATGAGCGTGAGCGGTGTGCGAAGTTCGTGGCTGACGTTGGCGAAGAATTCGCTCTTCAGCCTGTCAAGCTGGGCAAGCTCACGATTGCGGCTGTCCAGTTCACGTCGAAGCGCGAACTCGGTAATTCGCCGGCGGCTGTTGTAGTGGCTGCTGCAAACACAAATAAGAGCCGTGATCGAAATGAAGTAAAAGCCGTTAAAAAGCCCGCTTGGCGCGACCGGGATGCCCGTCGCCATAGAATGCGCGATGCACGCCGTCAGGTAAGCCGTGATGGTCAGCGTACAGACCGTGACCGCCTCCCAAAGCGAGTACGGCATCAATTGGCAGGCGACGATCAGCACGAGGATCAGGCCCGCGTAGTACGGCGACGGGCTGCCCTCCGTATGGAAGATCATCCACGAGATCGCGATCGCAGGCAGAAGCGGCCAAGCCAGGCCGATCCAATCCACGTGCCGTTCGGCGGACTCGCTACGGAGGATCAGGAACAACGGCAGGACCGCCACGTCGCACAACAGGCGGCCGAAGATAAGGATCGACAAAACTCGATCCGGATACACAAACCAGTCGAGGCTGAGCCCCAGCGGCATGCAGATCAGGACGAGAATGCAGCCGATCTTCGCCTGCTGTACGCGAAAACCCTTGTCGGCCTCGCGATAAGCGCGATGAAGTTCGTTAACCGGCTCGGCAAGCGAGGATCCGACGGGCAAAGCGGTCATCGGTCGCCTTGCTCCGGAATCCGAATCTCAAGAAATACATTTACGTTAGTGGGATCACAGTTGACGACCTGCTCGCCCCGCGACGGGGCGACCCGCTGCATGTCTGCCTCGTCGCGGTAGATCAGGTTCCACTCGAGGATGTGCTCGAGGAAATATCGAACGCTGTTCTTGGGCGTGACGTTGGTGGCCACGACCAGCCCGCCCGGGTTCGCCCAGGTGCAGAAGAGGTTGAGCAGGCGCTGGCAGATCTTGTCGTTGAGGTAATCGAAGAGGCCAGCGCAGTAGATCAGGTCGGCGTTGATGAACGGCGCCGTATCCCGGCCAAGCGAGCCGCGGGTGGCGTCTTTCAGCAATTCGTTGATCGACTTGTGGTGATACACGATCGCCGGATTGCGCGACGCCTCGAACGACGCCTCCGTCAACTTCCGGCGAACGTGCGAGAGCGTCTCCTCGTTGAAGTCCATCAGATGGAATTCGCAGCGGTCCGACATCGGGTCCTTCCGGATGAACCGCTGCAACTCGTGCGCCGGCCCACACCCGATGTTCAACACCCGCAGCGGCCGATTCAACGCCGAAACGCGCTGGGCCTCGTTGTGCAAATAATGCTGAAGGCGATCAATACGATTGCGATGCGCCTCGGCCCCGTCCGACTTAAGAATCAGCGAATTCAGCACTTGCGCATACGTCGTCTGGCCCTTCAGTGGGTCGGCGGCGATCATGTTCACCATCTCGTAGTCGCCGGCGTAGCCCAGCGGCTTGGTGAACGTCCGATGGATGAACGGCGACACGAGCATCAGCGGGTGTAATTGGCGTCGTGCGAAAGATTTATGATTGATCAGCGATTCCGGATCGACCTTTGACGCCTCGGCCTCGAACTCCGCGAAAAGTTCGCCGAGGCGGGGCGAACAGCCGGACTCGATCTCCAGCGTAAACGACCGCTCCGGGGGCTTTCCACCAACCTCAAACGCGGCCTCGGTCTGGTTCAACCAACGGCTCAGCTCTCCCAGGAATGACCCGATCCGCGCGACCGTCAGTTGGTACGACGGCACAATCTGGTGTGCGGCGTCGAAATCCTGCACGAATTGCTCGATTTCGTCGCGAAGGCCCTTTCCGGGGGCCGCGCTGGCGAGGTCCGACCAAGCGTCGACGAGCGTTGCCGAGACGATGAGCATCAGCCCTGTCGTCACAATATTGCTCACCACCGCGCGGCCGTCGTATAGAACGCGGTCGCCGCGGAGTAGCTTCAGGTCGGTAAGCACCTCGCTGAGCTGAACGATCGAATACGGATTGTAGACTTCGAAAACGACCTGATTGCGGGCAACGTGAGCCAACGTTCCGCGGGCACCAGCCCCCTGGCTGTTTCGAAATGTCACGAGGCTATCTATGCCGCGCGGCTTTTGTGGCACTTTAAGTCCTGCGATAGGGTTGGATGGAGTATAATGTGGAACCCCGCATGTACAAATCGGCGCGCGGTGCGCCACAGCGCTTTCATTACAAAAGGCTTAACGCAAAGCGCTCGCGGCCATACCGTTTTCCAAAATGGGCAAACTACGAAGGATGGCTAACGAGGCGTCGCTTTCGGTTCGATGTCGACGGGTGTCGAGTCTTCATCGAGTTCGTCGCTGAGGGTTTTTTCCCAGAGCGCGACTTTGTCTCGATGCGCCGCGCAGGCGAGGATGTTGGCCGCCACCGGAGCGGCGATGAACTGGAAAATGATGACCAGGATCGCCTTCGTCGCCGCCCCGACCGCCGACGGATGCGAAACCTCAGTTGATGATGCCATCTCCTCCATGCCGTCCACCTTCACCTCGGCGGCCATGTGCAATACGGAGGCGAGCAGCATGCTCGTGATGCCCAACGTAATGCACTTACTCGACGCGATCATCCGGTGATACACGTCCGGCAGCCGCCACACGCCGATCGCGCCGACCAGCATGAAGAACAGGCCGATCACCAGCGCCGCAACGGTCAGCAGATTGAGGATGACGCTCGTCTGCATGGCGCTAGCCTCCTTTCTTTTCGTTGGCGGCGCCTTCCGCGGGCCGCCGTGATCGGGAGCGAATGATGTACTGCGCCACGCCCACCGTGCCGGCAAAACCAACCAAAGACAGCACCAGCGCCCCGTCAAACAGCAACAGCGAGTCGATCCGCAGCGTGAACAGCAACAGCAGGCCGATGACATGAATGGCGATCGTATCCAGTGCAATTGCGCGGTCCGCCAAGTGCGGCCCGCGAACGACGACGAGCACGCACAGCAGAATGCCGGCAGCCAGAACGACCCAGCCGACGTCGACGACGCAGTCGACCAGCAACTCATCCCACGTGATGTTTGCGATCATCAGAACACCTCCGACATCAACCGATTTTTCAGCGTCTCCAATTGCTTCACCGCCGATTCTCGGTCGGCGGCGTACATGCAATGCACATACATGATTTCCCTGTTCGGCGAGCAGTCGATGACAAGGGAACCCGGCGTCAGCGTGATGATGTTGGCCAGCACCGTCCGCTGGATCGGCGTCATGCCCTTGGTGTCCAGCCGCACGATGCGCGGCGTCTGCCGAAAGCGGGGCGTAAGGATTTCCACTGCGATCTGCACATTTGCGACGATCAACAGCCTAACGAAATATCCCGTAAATCGTAGCAGTTGCCACACTTTTCGTCCGTACCCCTCGACCGCCGTCACGCGGCTGTAGACGCCAAGGACGACATAGCCGAACGCGAAACCGCTCAGGAGCATGTAAAAATCGAACGCGCCCCATACCAGGCACCAGAGCACCGCAAAGAGGATGTTCAGCAGGAAGAGCGTCACGGTATCGCCTCCTCCCGCTGATCGACGGCGTGCAAATCGCCCATCGGCGCGTTCGGGAGAACGGCGGAGATATAAGGAATCGGGTCGACCAGCATTCTGCCCGCCTGCCGCGAAAGCATCATGTATTGCTCGGCGAACAACCCCATCGATATCGCCACCGCAACGAGGGTCGCCGTCGATGTCATCGCGAGACGGTAGGACGTCGGGACTTTCTCGGGAGGCGGTGCAGTGGTGACGCCCGGCGGGCGACCCCAGCAGGCGCTGCACCAGATCTTCAGCATGCTCAGCATCGTCAACACGCTGGTCGCCAGCGCCAGGGCCGCCAACACGTAATACGTCCCGCGCAGGCTTTCGGAGACGAGTACCACCTTGCCGAAGAACCCGCTGAGCGGCGGCAGCCCCACGAGGCTCATCGCGGCGATGAAGAACAACGCCGCCAGCCAAGGCCGTTTCCGCGCGATGCCGCCCATGCGAGAGAGTTCGTCCGACCCGTTCTCGCGGCACATCATCCCGCCGCACAGGAACAGGGCGCACTTGACGACCATGTTGTGCAGCACGAAGAACACCCCCGCCGCCACCGCGATCTGGCGATGCTCGGCCGACAGCATCAGGCTCATGCCGAGCCCTACCGCCAGCACCATATAGCCTACCTGACTGATGATGTGCACAGAGAGGATGCGTCGGATCGACGTCATCGACACCGCCCCCAGCACGCCGAGGAACATCGTCACCCCCGCCGTCCCCAGAATCAGCGGCCGCAAGGTCTCGGCGACCGCTCCATCAGGCATGCCGAACACCATCACGAACAATCGCAGCAGGACGTAGGCCCCCACCTTCGTGAACAATCCCGAGAACAACGCCCCCAGTGCCGCCGGCATCGTGTGATAGGTGTCGGGCAGCCAGAACCACAGCGGGAAGACCGCCGACTTTACGCCGAACACCAGCAACAGCACCGCGATCACCGGCACCGCGCTGGGCGGCAGGTCGCCGGAATGCGCGATCAGCGCCAGGTCGGCGAAGTTGAGCGTGCCCAGTTGTCCGTAGATCAGCCCGCAGCACGTCACCAGCAACATCGAGGCCAGCAGGTTCAGAAGCACATACTTATAGGCGTGGCTCATCTGTGACGCCGACGTGCCGCTGACCAGCATCGCGTACGACGCCATCAGCATGATCTCAAACGCGACGAACAGGTTGAACAGGTCGCCGGTCAGGAAGCTCCACTGCACGCCGGCGCACAGCAGGTGGTAGATGGGATCGAAATACTCGCCCCTCTGCGATGACGAAAGCTGTTCGACGCAATACGGATACACCGCCGCCATCACGACCGCCGCAACCAGTGCCATCAGCGCCGCCAGCGGGTCGACCACCAGCGTGATGCCGAACGGCGCCGCCCAGTCGCCCACGTGCGACACCAGCACCCGTCCTCCGCCATCACCGCCGAACACCGCTATCGCGACGACGATCCCGCATGCGACGTTCGCCACCGTCCCCGCCACGCCAATCCACCGCCGCATCCGGCGCCGGCCGGCGAGCAGCAGCGAGACGATCCCCGTCAGCATGGGGATGAGGATCAGGAGGATGATCAGGTTTGGGTTCACGATGCGGTCTTGGTTTCAGGGGTCGACGTCGGCTGAGATGTCTGCCTCACCAGCGGCGTGGCAGACCCGTTCACGTCGGCGAGCTCCGCCGCATCGAGCGACCCGGTACGGCGATACGTGATCACCAGCAGCGTCAGCAGAAAAGCCTGAACCGCAAAGCCGATCACGATCGCCGTGAGCACCAGCGCCTGCGGCAGCGGGTCCACCATTTCGTCGATCGCATGGCCTTCCCCCAGGATTGGCGGATAGCTGCCGAACGCCGTCCGGCTGACCGCGATGATCGCCAGGTTCGCGCCGTGTCCGAGCAGGAAGATGCCGATGCATACCTCCTTCAGATCCCGCCCCATCAACAGGTACGCCGACACCGCAAACAGAATGCCGACCGTGATGCACATGCTCAGCGTCATGTTCCCTCCAGAGGTCGAAACGTCGTGCTCGTCCGCTTCTCGAGTTCTTCGGTCAGCGCATTCACGATGCCCATCGTCACGCCCGCCACCAACAGCATCACGCCGAGGTCAAACACGAGCACGCTCGTCCATTCGACGTAGTTGTTCGTCCCCGGCAACTGCAGATAGCCGAATCGGCTGACCAGGAACGGCTTGCCGACGATCAACGAGCCAAGCCCCGTCACGAACACCAGCAGCAGGCCAACGCCGATCAACGTTCGCTCGCGGACGCGCAGCATGTGCCGAAGGCTCGCCCTGCCATACGACATGCGATGTACGAGAAATGCGATCGCCGCCACCAGTCCCGCGACGAACCCGCCGCCAGGAGATTGGTGGCCTTTGAAATAGATGTAGATCGAGAACAGCAGGCTCAGCGGTACGAGCAATCGCGACGCCACCGCCAGGCTTTCGACGGTCAACGACACCTTCGCCCGCGACGCGCGAAGCCGCCGGGCAAGCAATGTTGCCTGCGGATCGTGATCGCCCCTGCCGCGGAGGAGCGTCCATACGCCCATCGCCGCCAGCGCCAGTACGGTGAGCTCTCCGAACGTATCGAAACCGCGGAAATCGACGAGGATCACGTTCACCACATTCCGCCCGCCGCCGCCGGGGTGGGCGCCGTTGGTGTCGATGCCCTCGTAACTGTTGCGGAGGAAGAAACTGCCCAGGTTGGCCAGTTCGTGGCCTTCGGCGTTCTTGTGGACCAGGGCTTCGGGCCTCATCGTCGCGCTGGTGACGGTCAGCCAGAACATCACCGCTCCCACGCCTCCCGCGATTGCGATTCGCCCTAGCTTGGGTAAGCGCGCGTGAACCACGGGGGGAACGCCGTTCTTCGGCAGCAGGTTCAGCACGAGCAGGAATAGCAGCAGCGAGACGATCTCGATCGAGATCTGCGTCAGCGCCAGGTCCGGCGCCCCGTAGACGTAGAACACGCCGGTCATCAGGAAGCCGACCACGCCCAGCAGCACGACGCGCGCGCTGCGTCCCTTCACCCACAGCAACATCGCGGAGGCGACGATCACCATGCCCGCAAGCATGTGGCCGGGCAGGGAGTCGCTCATCGATTCGTTCAGCAGCGTGTCGAACAGCGGCTTCTGCCAATGCGGATTGAGCGACGCCGACCAGCCGATCAGCAGGACGAGCGTCAACAGGGTAATGCTGACATACGTGCGCAGCCCCCCGTTCTGAAATACGCCGAACACCCGCCCGCTGCCGCCGGTCGCCAGCGTGTAGAACAGCGGGAACAGTCGATCGTGCCAGTCGCGAATGCTGCGTCGCCAGATCGGCGCAAAGCCCATCGCAAGCCCTGCGGCGATCGCCACGCCGCTCAACGCCAGCGGCACGCCGGGGTGACCGAGAAAATACAACGTTCCGGGCATCTTTGAGAACTGCGCTACGTGCCGCTCCAGGTCGCCAAACATTCCCGCGAACAGCCCCGGCGCAACTCCGCCCACGAATTGAAACCCGATCAGCACCGCCGCTGGCAGCCAGAGCATCGCGCTCCAGAACACGCCCTGCACGGCATGGTAGTCCTCGTATGCGATCGGATCTTCGTCGGCCGAGGTGTCATCGCTTGCCTTGGCCGAGTCATCGGTCGGGGTCAGGAAGATCCGCGCGATGCGCACCAGGAGCGCGACGTTCAACGCCCCCTGGCACACCGCTGCCGCCAGCAGCACCAGAAACGCGGGCTGGCCGGTCGAGGTATAGGTGTTGTAGATGCCGTAGAAGAAGAACTCCTTGGCCGCAAAGCCGAGCGTCAACGGCCCGGCCGCCATCGCGTAGGCGGCCAGCAGCAGCAGGATCGCCAGCCGACGCTCTTTCTTGCCTTGGTAAAACAACCCGCCCAGATCGCGCAGGTCGCGCGTGTAAAGCGCGTGCGCCACCGCTCCCGCCAGCAGGAACAGAGGCGCCTTGTACAACGCGTGATTGAGAATCTGCGTCACGTCCCACACCACTGCGGCGTTCGCGGGGGTGTGATACGCGCTCAATCCATACACGCAGACAAGCAGGCCAAGCTGGCTGACCGTCGTGTAGGCAAAGACGAGCTTTAGATCCGTCTTCCGCACCGCCAGATACGCGCCGAGCACCATCGTAATTGCGCCGATCGGCAGCAGCAGCCACGGCCACCACGGAAGCTGCGCGAGCGGATCGGCGACGCGCGCCAGCAGGTAGACGCCCGCCTTCACCATCGTCGCCGAATGCAGATAGGCGCTGACCGGCGTCGGCGCCGCCATCGCGCCGGGCAGCCAGAAATGAAGCGGCCACTGCGCGCTCTTCGCCGCCGCGCCGAGGAATATCAGCAGAAATGCCGCCAGCGTCGTTCCATTGGGCGCCAGATCGGTCGACGCCAATCCCGAAAACGACCACTCGCCCGTCGACACGCCGAGCAGCAGCAGCCCCGCCATCAGCGCCAGCCCGCCCGTGCCCGTGACGATGAACGCCTGCAATGCGCTTTTCACCGCCGACTGGTCGTCGCGTTCCCAGCCGATGAGCAGGAACGAGCTGATCGACGTCAGCTCCCAGAACAGCAGCATCAGCAGGAAGTTGTCCGACAGCACCAGCCCGAGCATCGCCGTCATGAACAGCAGGAAACTCGGGTAAAAGCGGTAGAGCGAAGACCGATCGGGCCCGAAGTACGCGCGCGCGTACAGCGCGACGAGGAAGCCGATCATCGTGACCAGAAGTGCGAAGAACAGCCCAAGCCGATCCGGCGCGAAGTACAGGTCGAGCCGGAGCGAACTCATCCACCCCGTGCCGACCACGCCGTGGTTATATCCATAAGAACGAATGAACCAGCCAAGCAGTCCCATCGCGCCTATCGACCCGGACGTGGCGACGACGGTGCGGGCGGTCACCCATTGCCTGGGCAGCGACAAACACACCACGCCCGCTGCCAGCGGGCAGAGAATCGCGGCGAGGATCGTCAGCGTCGGCAAATCCATGAGTTGGCGGCGTTAGGTCCATCAGGTTGGTTGTGTTTCGGAAGGCCGAACGTCGGGCAGAACGGGGGATTATCCCTCGCATCATGCCCGCACACGCTCCGCTCAGGGCGGACCGGTGATATCGTGTGCCGCCCGGATCACTCGGGGAGGCACACGGTACCGCCGGACGTCGAATCGAGAGTCGAGCCGCGGAGGGCGCGACGCTCGATCAATTTGGATGATGATCGAAGGTGGCGACTTCCGCCCCCTGCGTTTCGGGCGGCGAGACGTGTTCGATGTAGAACGTTCCCACCTCGCCGGTGGCAGCGTTGAACTCGAACGCTTCGCCCGCCCGCATGCCCAGGAGCTTCCAGCCAACCGGGCTGAGCACCGACACGCGGCTGGCCTCCTCGTCTTCGTCGGCGGGCATCACCAGCTTCCACGTGCGAACGCCGTCCGGATCGTCCTGTGGAATGCAGACGATGGTCGACCCGATCACTGCCAGACCGGTCCACTGCTCGGGCGGCAGCAGCTCGCCGTGACGCAGCGCCTGGTAAATGCTGTCCAGGTACGGCTCATGCGCAGCCCAGTTGTTCCTGCGGAGCTCCACCGCGTGAAGCAAGAGTTGTTTTTCTTCCGGAGTAATTGGCAATCGATGCTTGAACACGACGACGCGCTCCTTTCTCCCAGCCCCGCGAACCCGCCCAAGACGGCCTGATTTTCCGACCCGAGACGTCCGCCGAGAGGACACCACACCGCCGACCTTCGACGGCAGCAAATCTTAGGCGCGCGCTCACCCTGCGGGGAGGATAATTCCCGTCAATTTGTATAGGCGATCGACTGCGACAGTTGACGCGCGCGAGTAGACCTGGAACTGCTTATCCACACAGCATCGCTCCATGAGCCGAGCCGAAGGCAATTCAGTTGAGAACAACGAGGTGGATGTCGATGACGTGAACCAGCACCCGGCCGGCGATGTCGCTACGCGTTGGCGGTCATCTTGCCTTTGTCGGCGGCCTGGGCGTTGGCGCGGGACTCCTCTTTCTTGGCTTTCATCTCCTCGACGGTCTTGGTGTGCTGGCGGGCGGCGCCTTCGGTCTGGATCAGCTTGACGCGCGTGCCGTTCTTGTCGTGGTCGGCGAGGCGTTGCCTGGCGGCGACGATCTCGTGGCGGTACTGGGGCAGCCATTGGGATTGGGCGACGAGCAGATCGTCGGTCATCTGCCAGACTTCCTCGGGGTCGCAGACGGCGCCGACGAGCGGGTCGTGCAGCATGGCGAGCTTGAGCAGGCCGACGTCGCCGTGGACGGCGGCCTCGACGCCCATCTGCTGCACGCGGACGCTGGCGCTGCACGTGGCGGCGCAGCCGAGCGGCAGGTCGCCAACGACGGGCAGGTTGATGCCGTTGCGATCGACGTAGCCGGGGATCTCGATGATACAGCCGTTGGGCAGATTCGGGATGTGGTTGTGGTTGACGACGTTGAAATGCCCGCGATACACCCGGCCGGTCTCCAGGCCCTCGATGATGTAGCTGCCGTGCTCCTCAGAGCGGTCCTTCTGCGTGATGGGCTTGGGGTCTTCCTTCAGCCAGTTGGGGAAATCGGTTTCAAACCAGTTGCGCCCCTCGGTGCAGACGCGGAGGTAGCCGCCGGTTTCGCCGAGGATCCATGATTCCAGGTCGATCCACTTGTGGATCTCGCCGGTGCGCTTGCGATACCACGGCAGGTATTCGGAGAGGTGGCCGTTGGATTCGGTGGAGTAGTAGCCGAAGCGCTTGAGCACGTCGATGCGGACCTTCTCGGTGCGTGGGTAAGTCGGATGCCTGTCGAACAGCGCGGGCAGCAGCGGCAGGACGTCGATGCCGCGGAAGGCGGCCTTGACGCACCAGGTTTGGTGGTTGATGCCGGAGAAGACGACATCGACTTCCTTCTTATCCAGCCCGCCGAACTTGAAGCCGGACGGATGCTCGTTGGTGTTCTTGTCCTCTCGGCCGAGCGAGGCGTAGTCGTGCGGGATGAGGCCCGTCTCCTTCGCCCAGATTTCGACGCAGTGCGTGATCTGCCAGTGCGCGCCCTGCACGCCGTGACACAACCCGATCGTCTTCACCCCGCCATACTGGTTGCACGCCCAGGTGTTCATGGCCATGGGATTGGAATAGTTGAGGAACAGCGCGCCCGGCTTGGCGACCTCGCGGATGTCGCGGCAGAAGTCGAGCATCGCGGGGATGGTGCGCTGGGCGTACATGATGCCGCCGGCGCAGATCGTGTCGCCGACGCACTGATCGACGCCGTACTTCAGCGGAATGTCGATGTCGGTCTGGAACGCCTCCAGCCCGCCCTGGCGGATCATGCAGATGACGTAGTCGCTATCGGCGATCGTGCGCCGGCGATCGGTGCTGGCCTCGAGTTTGGCGGGGAGCTTGTTGGCGTCGATGTCGCGCTGGCAAAGCTGCGTGACCATGTCGAGGTTCTGCTGGTTGAGATCGGTGAAGGCGAAGGTGGTGTCCTGCAATTCGGGAATCGCCAGCACGTCCCGCATCAGGCGGCGAGTAAATCCGATCGAACCGGCGCCGATCATCGAAATCTTGATGCCCATTCCAAGCTCCTCACGATTGTCTTTATGTGACGGCCATCGGCCATCGATATTCATAGGATGACCGCCTTATTTTCGGCGACAAGTGGCGAATTGACGAAACTGTAGTAAATTTGTGAATGTGACCGAGGCCTTGTCCGAACGTCTGCGGAAGCTCTTTTCCCGTCCGCGCCGGCCAACGGTATCGCTGGGGTATGGGCTGGACGTGTACGTGGGCATGGAGCACCGCAAGGCCGGCGATCGGTATCGCTGGAACGGCGAGAAGCGCGGCGGCGA
>JBBCIV010000282.1:0-6507 GCA_037189665.1 Phycisphaerae bacterium
CCGGACGTGCGAAGCAGCGCCAGGTCGTGGGCGTGGTGGTAGTGCTTGGCGAGCGTTTCCCAGTCGAACTGGTCGCTGAAGGCCTCGGTCTTGTTCCGCAGCTCGATGCGCTGGCGGCGGTTGAGGGAGGCGAAGTACATCATGTAGTCCGCCAGCTCGTCGGCCGCCTGCTCGAAGGATTTGTAGCGGCGGTGGACGACCGTGATGCCGTGTTCGTGCGGCCGGTCGATGTGCTCCTTCACGTAGCTGCCGAAGCCCGACAGGTCGGTGGTGACCGACGGCACGCCGGACGCGATGCACTCCATCGGCGTGTAGCCCCAAGGCTCGTAATAGCTCGGGAAGATGCCCAGGTGACACCCACGGACGAACTGCTCGTAATCCAGGCCCAACAGCGGGCTGGTGGCGTTCACGAACTGCGGGTGGAAGACCACCTTCACCGGATCGTCGGCGGCGTTGAGCAGCCAGCGGTGGCGAAGGTGCTTGAGCGTGGGATCGCCGGCGTCGTCGACCAGATCGTGCGTGACGATCAGCGGCTGGCGGTGCGTGCGGATGGCGTTGGTGAAGCGCTTGAGGCGGATCGAGACGTCCTCGTCGATGAGGTCGCCTCGCTGAAGGTCGCGCCCGGTCGAGGCGGCCATGAAGATCCGCTGGCCGATCTCCTCCTGAAGGCCGCGGCAGTACTTCTGGAGTTCGCTCAGGCGGACCTGGCCCTGCAGGGCATCGACGTTGATGTTCTTCACCGCCGCCTTGGTGATGATGAACGTGACGATCGTCGGCGGGTTCTCCATCTGCTTGAGCCGCTGGTTCAAGCGCCAGAGGGCTTCGATGTAGAGGTCGAGGCCCTTGTTGTTGTACTCGTAGCGGCCGCTGGTGAAGAAGTAGAGCGTGCGATCCAGATCGAAGCTGTAGCTGGGGAAGAAATGCCCCATCACGAACTTGTGGATCGTGTCCTTGATCTCGTTGTGCTTGTGCTGGAACTCGTGCGGCGACTCGAACCGGCGGATGTCGAGCCCGTTGGGCAGGATGACGTCCGCCTGACGGCCGAGCAGCTTTTCGGCCTCGAACGCGGTGACGTTGCTGACCGTGGTGAACACCGTGCTCGCGTGGGCGGCGGCCTTCTCGATCAGGTGACGCGGAAGGATGCGGTACTTGTCGGCCTGCTCTTCGGCGTTGAAGTAAGGCAGGTGGTCATAAAAATACGGGTTGTCGGAGGCCAGGTAGCGGCCCAGCAGCGTGGCGTGGGTGGTGAAGACGGTGGTGACCGGCAATCGCTCGTGGGCGATGCGCGGGACGGCGACGCCGCCCATCCACTCGTGGAAGTGGGCGAGCATCTTCTGCCCCGGCGCCACCTGCGACATGGCGCGGAAGAACTCGGTGACGACGAACCCGAACGCGATGACCTCGTTCACCTCGCCGTCGCCTGGATCGGTGGCGATGTGATGGTCGTTCCACATCAGGAATTTGTCGTCGCCGAGGCGCGGGAAGCGGGCGCGGTAGTCGAGCAGGATGACCTTCGGCCGACCCGGCACGAGCCAGCGGCCGTAGTGGCACGGGATGCCCTGGTCGCGCAGGCGGTCCAGCGCCTGGCGGATGATGCCCTCGGTCGGCATTTCTTCAAACTCGCCGGCAGCGGTGCTGGGGTTGTACGGGCCGATGAGGAAATAGCGGTCGCCCCAGCGTTCCTGCATCGCGCGGGCCTTGGTGCGAAGGACAGTGTAAATGCCGCCGAGCTGCCAGCAGACTTCCCAGCCGGATTCGAAGAACAACGGCGGCCGGGACGAGTAATCAGGTGGCGGAGGAGGAGGTGCGGGGCGCTCGACGGGGTCCTTGGTCGTCGACGACGCATCGCTCGCGTCCGGCGGCGGAGGAGGCGCGGGGGCGGTTTTGGTGGCGCGGTCGCGGGATGTTTTGCGCGGGCGAACCGGCGTTACGCCGTTGACCTCACGCGTTACCGGCTGCGTCTTTTTTGCCACGACGTCACTTACCCCCGGGGTCTCGACCGAACCTCGCTTCGCCATATGCACCAAGTATACACACGTTGTGCATGGATTCGTTGAGGGGAATACGGAATCCTCATTGCGAAATCAACTTCGTTTCCCAAAGTGATGCTTTGCAGTCCGAAGTGGTCTGGCCATCGATGAATTTTCCGGCGAACCCGTCCCGGCCAACCCCGACATACCGGAAGTGCCGCCTCGCGACTGCGACAATGCGCGCCCGGTAGTCGAGCGTGACCGACGCCGGATCGGCGTTCCGCATGAGCACCGGCAGCCGAGTTCGCGCAGTGCGCGAGCCGGCCGTCGATCCGTCGCCTTCGATGTAATGATCGATCACCACGGCGTTGAACGATTTCGATAGTCCTTCGAAGAACTGATCCGGGTTTTGAAGGGGCATCAACGGCGCGACCGTGGCAATTGTCCACACGCCTTGGTCGCGCAAAGTGCGTCCCGCCATGAGCCGCTTTTCGACCGGCGAGGCGTGCGCCGGCGCGCCCGGAAAACGCTCAAAATCGGTCTCGATCGAGACGTGAACCCGCAATTCGCACTGGCGCTTCAATTCGCAAAGCAGGTCGGCCACATCGATAACCCGGTGCGAATGCGTCTGTAAAATAAGCACGTCCGGCGGAAGAATCGCCATCTTTTGGAGCACCCCTTTTGTGACGCCGTGCCGATCCTCCGCCGGTTGAAATGGTTCCGTTGCACTCGATAAAAACACCCCAAACCGCCCGGCCTTCCTTCTCGCCCAACGTTGCTCGGCGACGTACTCTTCCTCGTAAAGCGAGGCGGCGTTCTGCTTCGCTTCCACGAAACTACCCCAAGGTTGTCCACGGGTTATCCACAGGTTGTGTTGAACGTAACATCCTGTCCCACAAAGCGATGTTCCGAACCCGCAGCCGCGGTAGGGATTCAGCGAGTGCGAGGCGATGTCGGCCAAGTATCCCGACGTGCGGGTCAAGATGCTGGAGGCTTGCACGGCAGTGACTTCCATGGGGCAAACCTCGGCCGGCAGGGTTACTTGCCCGTCGCGCCGCGGACGCAATAGTCAAACAAGACGCGCCATTCCATCTGTTGTAGCGCGACCGCGATGCCGTAGCGCGGATCAGACGGGCTTTCGTGGACCGCCTGAACGTAATCGACGAACGCCGGCCCGTTCCAGCCCGACATCGTCAGCCGCAGGAGCGCCTTGTCGGCGTCGGCCCGGGCGATCGCCTCGTTCGCCTGGGCGGCGATGGTCATCAACGCCGGGTGGCTGCGACACTTGGCGTACCAATATTTGCTGTTCCCGAAATCCCCTTCGCGGCGGTGCATGATGGCGTGCCAGAAGGACAGCGTATCCGTCATTTCCGCTAATGCTTTGCTATTTCCGGCGTTATGATTTTCCACCGGCGGGACGGATTGCTCGTCTTGGTACACTTCCAGCCGTTTACGGTGCAGATTCAGTGCAGCGGCTTCCAGTTCCTGGGGCGTCTGCTGGACAATTCGATGGCATTCTTCCAGGCCGTCATGCCAAAGCCATAGCGCAGCTAACACGGCATATGCTGCGGGCCACGACTTCACTTCGCCATCAACAAGCTGTCCCGGCGTGACATCTTTCAACAATGAAAGGCTTTCAGGCGGCGTCTCACGAGTAAAGACAAGCTCGGTATACGCCGACGGATTGGAGGTCATCAGCTTGGCAGTAAGCGAGGATCGAGGATCGGGCAATGCAGGCATGACACTATGTTACGGCCTACGAGGACATTCTCCATCTTCAGTTGTATGGATGGCGTCCTGAATGTGTCGCTCGACCTTCCTCGCCGATTTTCCTCGGCGGCATCCTCGGGCCGTTACAATGCCGGCTATCGATAGCCGAAACATTTTAATCTCGCGCAGCGAGGCGTTTTTGTTTTGCGTTCGCCAATCAGTCAACTTGAATAGCAGCATCACGAACGAGAACGGAATTGTATCTTCTTTCGCGCCTCATCACGGTGATGCCCACAGATTCCGCTGTGACGAGACGCTAGTTCGCCAGAGATGATTCAGCGGCCGGCGATCGCAGGGGCATTGGTTTCGTCTTGACGGCACCGAGGTTCGATACTTGACCGTCCACTGCCGAGGCTGGAGCGACGATGACAATCTGGAAGGCGTCAAGATTGACGTACTGCTGCATCACCTTGCGAATCTGCTCCGGCGTCACGGCGGAGATGTGATCGCTCAGCCGGTCGTAGTAATCCACTGGATAACCGTTGAGAATCTGATCGATACGGCGGTCGGCTTGCTGGGCGATGGTCTGCGTGCCCATCGCGAGGCTGCCGGCGACGCGCGTCTTGGATTCGGCCAGCTCTTCATCGGTCGCCAGGCCGGCGCGCAGGTCGTCGAAGACCTTGAACATCGCCTCGATCGTTTCCGCGGTTGTTGAAGGGCTGGTGTCGACGCTGCCGCTGAACTCGCCCCACTGACGGCCCGGACGGAAGTACGCTCGCGATCCGTAGGTCAGGCCTTTCTCCGCACGCACATATCGTCCAAGGCGCGAGTAAATTCCGGTTGAGAGGATGTCGCCGGCAAGGGTGCCGGCGAAGCGGTCGTCACTCTGGTTTGTGTACGCACGTACGCCCAGACGGATCGTCGACTGCTTGCCCTGCGGATTGTCCACGATGACGATTTGCCGTTGCGCAGGCGCCGGTTCAAAGCTGTAAGTCGCCTTTTCGACTGGCGTGCGAATCGAATGTCCGGCAAGTAATTTACTCGCTATCTGCGTCCCGCGTTCCGCGTCGATGTCCCCGCTTACGACGACGAACGCGTTGTCGAGGGTATAGACCCGGTGATACCAAGCCTTCACGTCATCAAGTGTGACTGACCCGTATGACTGGGGTGTCGGCGGGTGGGCACTCGGTCCGCCGGCATGTAGTTGTTCGGCGAGCGTTCGATCCGCAACCGTTGCAGGGCTGGCGAGCGACTGGGCAAGACCAGTCGCGGCTTGGTTGGCAATCTTGGCCAGCTCGTCGGCCGGGAATGTAGGCTTGGAGAGCACCTGCGCGGCTTGTTCGATGGCGAAATCGAGCTGGTCGCTTGTGCAGGCGACATTGAATCGGGTGTTGTCGCCGGCGTCGGACGCTTCAATCGTAATGCCGCGCGACTCGAGCCGCTCTGATAGTTCGAGAAACGACGTGCCTTCCGTTCCCCGGCGGATAAGCGAGGCGGTCAACTGCGCGACGCCTTCCTTCCCACGCGGTTCGCTGTGCGACCCGGACCGGAACACGACCGACACGTTGACCAGCGGCAGACGTTTGTCGGTCAGCGTGATGACGGACGCGCCGTCGTCAAGCCTGGTCTCAACACCCTTATTGAACGTGACGGATGGAAGTCCGCCCGGCTTGGGGGCACTGGTAGGATAGTCCTTTGGGAAGCCGCCGACTCGCGGTTCGACGATCGCGGTGGAGGCCACCACTTCCGCCGACTTGAGCTTGTCCGCCGCCGCGACATCGACCGCGTCGGCCGCGCCATTTTGATAGATGACGGTTGTCGAGGCGGCAACCTTCAAATACTCGCGGGCCACGCGCTGCAGGTCCTCAGGGGTGAGGACTGCCAGGCGCGCGTTCAACGTGTTAATCCGTCCGGCGTCGCCCGCCAATACCTGGTCGTACGACAACCGCTCGGCGATGTCCGCCGCAGTCTGCAAACCGCGGACTGCCGATTGCGTATACTGCGTGCGGACCTTGTCGAGTTCGGCCTGCGTAACCCCCTTCTCGGCGACATCACGCAGGACGTCGTGGATGGTCGTCTCCACCGTGCTGGCATCGACGCCCCGCTGCACCACCGCCGTCACCATGAAGACGGAGGGATCTTGGTTCTGGTACGGGCCCGCCCCCACCCGCACGCACGTCGGTGAGGCGCCCGTGACAAGCGCTCGATCAAGGCGGCCAGTGCGGCCCATCGCCAGCACGTCGCCTAGTAAGACCAGCGGCAGCATGTCATCACTTGCATAGGCGGCGCTCTTGAAAGCTATATACAGATTCGTCAGCGGAACGTTGGGCTTGCTGACCACCAGTCTGCGCGGCTCGGTCTGCGTCGGCTCGGCCGGGATGGTGCGCGTGATGTCTTGGCCGCGCGGTATCCAGCCGAAGAATTTTTGAACCCACAGTTTCGTCTGCGCAACGTCGATATCGCCGGCGATGACGAGCGTCGCATTGTTGGGCACGTAGTATTTATTGAAGAACGACTGCAGTTCGCTGCTGGTGGCCTGCGCGAGATGATCCATGTTGCCGATAGGTGTCCAGCGGTAGCTGTGGGTTGTAAACGCGCTGCGCAGTAAATCCTGAGTTGCCATGCCGAGCGGCTGGTTGGCGTATCTCATACGCCATTCCTCGGCCACGACCTTGCGCTCGGTTTGGAACTTCTGGTCATCCACTTTGAACCCGGCCATCCGATCGGCCTCCAACCACAGGATCAACTCCGTTGCACTGCTGGGCACGGTCTGGTGGTAAACAGTACGGTCGAAACTGGTGAACGCATTAGACGAGCCCCCGGCAGC
>JBBCIV010000283.1:0-12957 GCA_037189665.1 Phycisphaerae bacterium
AATGGGCGACGCAGGCGTCGCGGCTACAATATTCGGTTCGTTGCTCCAATTTTAACTGTTCTGCCGGATGACGTGTGAAGTGCCAAGGCGTTTGTGCGCGAAAATCAAACAAGATTCAGACATTGCGTTTATCGCAACTTATGAACTACAACCAAAATAGAAGGGTAAATGTCGAGACGGCCAAGCTCCGTAGCGGATCTTGCCGGCAGGCGGGCGCCCAAAATATATGGACGGGCAGAGGGTAAGTAATGATTGGCCGAGCGAGTAAAAAATTACCCGACGGCGACCTGCTGCAACTCACGCTTGCGGTCGGCCATCTGAGCCCGCAGGCGGGCGATGATCGACGAGTGCATCTGGCTGACGCGCGATTCGGACAGATCGAGCGTCGCGCCGATTTCCTTCATCGTCATCTCTTCGAAGTAGTACAGGATAATGATGAGGCGCTCGGCCCGGCTGAGGCCGCGGGTCATCATGTCCTTGAGGTCTTTACGCTGGATCTCGCGGATCGGGTCGACGCCACGCTTGTCTTCGACGATGTCGATCTCGCGGACGTCCTTGTTTGAATCGGTCTCAAACCACTTGCGGCTCAGGCTGACCACGCCGACGGCGGTGGCGTCCTTCTCGATCTTCTTCAGCTCTTCCATCGAGATGTTGAGCCGGGCGGCGATCTCGGTGCTTGTGGGCGCCCGGCCGAGCTCGACCTCGAGCTGCTTGGTGGTGGAGTCCATCTTGTGGGCGCGACTGCGCACGAGGCGCGGCACCCAGTCCATGGAGCGGAGCTCGTCGAGGATCGCGCCGCGGATGCGCGGGGCGCAGTAGGTCTCAAACTTGACGCCGCGTTCGAGGTCGAAGGCCTCGATCGCGTCCATCAGGCCGAAGATGCCGGAGGACATCAGGTCGTCGAGTTCCACTTCGTCGGGCAGCTTGTGGTGAATACGTTCGGCGTTGTAGCGAACGAGGTGAAGGTAGTGCTCCATGAGCACGTTGCGAAGGTTCTCGCAGACGACCTTGATGCGCGCGAACTGTTTTGCCGCTTCGGCATCGGATTCGGCGGCGGACTCGAGGGTTTCGAACTGGACGCGGATACCCTTGTATTCCGTCCAGACTTCCTTGATGTCTCGCTTCGAGATCGTACGTGTCATTTCATGCTCCCATTCCTTGGGCCGGTCAGTTCCCACGCATCCGGCGAATTCAAGCTTCCCTGCCTGACTGCCCGATGAACAACTAGACGTGCACTTTCAGTTCCCGAACGCCCACTGAAAAAACCTGACCAGCCATTTCGCTTTATCGGCCAGACGGTCCGTTCAATTTGACGATTTTTCCGAATTTCCTGTCTGTTCCAAATTTTCATTCAACATTTTCGCGGCCATCACACCAAGGATCAGGCCCACGCCAAACGTCACCACAAGCCCTAGTAGAGCCCGCAACACCACCGTTCCGAACGGATTTCCCGCGCGAAGCCCCTCAACGAGGCACATCGCGAAGACAACCAAGGCGAACGTGGCGGCGATACGACGGGTCATAACTGTCAGTTCTCAGTTACTTCTGACCACTTCTTTCTAGATCCTCAACCATCTGCTCATCCGATGAAAAAAACCGCCCGGCTGAACGACGATCGGCCGTTCCTGCTGGAGACGGGTGGCCAGTTGCGTGACACACGCGCTGGCGAGGCTTCGCGGCGCCGACAGCACGAACGGGTTCCGGCGGCGAACCGCCATCGGCACGTTCTCGTCGGCGAACACATAGCCGGCATCGAAAATGCCGATCCCCAGAAACTGCCTGGCGACCTTGGCAATCCGTTCGTACACCGCCCGTCCTTCCTGGGCCGAGCGAACCTGGTTGACGAGGAGGCTCATCTGGCGCTCCTGCCCGTCGCGGACCATCACCTTCGCGACGGCGTAGGCATCAGTGATGGCGGTGGGCTCGGGCGTCGTCACGATCAGCACGTGGTCGGCGGCGCGGGTGAAACACAGGACGTTGGCGTTGATGCCGGCGCCGGTATCGATGATCAGCACGTCGAACATCTCTTCCAGTTCCGCCATCGAATCGACGATTCGCTGGCGGTCGAAATCGTTGAGGTCTGCCATCTTCGCAAGGCCCGATGCCCCGCCGATGAGGTGAAAGCCGCCGGGGGTGCGAATCATGACGTCTTTGAGCATGCGTTTCTTGGCGATCAGGTGCGAGAGGTTCCACTGCACGTCGACGTTGCAGAGCACGTCGGCGTTGGCGAGGCCGAGGTCGGCGTCGAGCAGCGCGACCGACTTTCCGCTCGCCGCCATCTTAATGGCGAGGTTGACCGCGATGTTGCTCTTGCCCACCCCGCCTTTGCCGGACGTGATCGCAATCACCTGCGCGCGCCGCGCCGAGGCGGCGAGCGTGCGGAGCGAGGAGGCCTGATCGACTAATGCTGCCGTCATTCAATTTCATTGCCGCCTCCCGATCTCGCGTCGGTCGTCGGCAATCCTTCAACTACCCAGAATCATCTGCGCCAACCGCTTGCCGTGGCCGACCTCGATGTCGTCAGGAACGTCCTGACCCGTCGTGACGTAGGCGAGTCCCTTGTTGATCTTGCGGACCACGTTCAACACCACGCCCAGTTGCGCCGCCTCGTCCAGCTTGGTGAAGATCAGCTTATCCACGCGGACCTCGCCGAACTTCTCCAGCGCCAACTCGACGCAGCCCTCGGAGGCGGTGGTGGACAGCACCAGGTGCACCTCGTCGGGCTCGGCGAAGCTGAGGAAGCGCTTCAGCTCGTTCAGCTTCATCGTGTCGTTCGGACTTCGGCCGGCGGTGTCGATGAGGACGAACTCGCAGTCGCGCATCGACTCGATCGCCTTGGGCATATCTTCGGGCGTGCCCACGACGCACAACGGCGCGCCGAGGATGTCGGCGTACCGCTTCAGTTGGTCGATCGCGGCAATGCGGAAGGTGTCGATTGTGATGAGCCCGACCTTGCGCTTCTCGCGAAGTTTGAGGTTGGCCGCCAGCTTGGCGACGGTGGTGGTCTTGCCGACGCCGGTCGGGCCGATGAGCGCCACCACATGCGGGCCAGTCGTCTTGGTTCGCTTGATCGGCCCGGCGGTGGGAATGAGCTTTTCGATGTGTTCGGCAAGCTTCTCGCGGACGATCTTCGGATCGCCCAGAAGTTCCGGCCGCAACTGCTTTTGCAGCGACTTCATGATGTCGATCGCCAGTTCGTCGGCGACGAGATTTTCGATCAGATGCATGTACTGATCGAACAACTCCTCGGGCACCTGCGGGCTCTTGGCGGTGCGAACCTGCGAAACCAAGTCCTTCATCATCGTCTTGAGTGCGGTGACTTCCTGCGTCAGCCCCACGAGCGCGACGTTCTGGACCGCCGGCGTTTCAAGCAGCGACCTGCCCGGCTGCGTCGCCCCCCCCGCCTTCGCGCTGATCGACGCGGGCGTCGGCGGAGCGGATCGCCTCGGCGGGGTGGGAACCGGCTTCTCGGGCAGCGAGCGGCGCACCGGCACGTTGACGGTCTTGCTCGCCGTGATTTCAAACAGTTCCACGCGGCGCAGGCCTAACCAACGACGGTGCTGCACTGTCCTTGTATGGAGGATGACGGCCTCCGCGCCCAGCGTCGCCTTCACGCGCTGCAAGGCCTCGGCCATGCTCGAACCCTGAAATGTCTGGAGCTGCATCCTTGCCTCTCAAGACTCTTAAATGAGATGTGTTTCGACCAATCAAGCGTCGCGACAATCCCTGTCCATCGACCACTACCCGTTCAAAGATACCAGACCGACCGCCTCCACCGCTACCTCTGGAACAATTTCATTGTAACCGAGCACCGCGACTTGTGGGATTGCATTTTCAATCATTCTTCGCAATCCCGATCGAATCTGCGGCGTGCAGACGATGACCGGGCTCCGGCCCATCTGCGTCAGCTCGCCGACCTTCTCCGCCACCCGCTTTGCCAGCGCCTGTTGGGTTTGCGGCGGCATGGTGCTGGTGCCCTTCTCGCGGTCGGTGTGGCCGACCACCAGGTCTTCCACCGCCGGATCCAGCGTGATGCACCAGAGCTTGTCGCGATCGTCAACGTACTGCTTGCAGATCGTCCGCGCCAGGGCATTTCGGCAATATTCCGTGAGAACTTCGAGGTCCTTGGTACGGCCGGACCAGTCGCCGAGGGTTTCGACAATGGTTTCGAGGTCGCGTACCGGCACGCGTTCGCGGAGCAGGTTCTGCATCACCCGCTGCAACTCGCCGGGCTTGATCTGCGTGGGGATCACCTCTTCGACCAGCGCCGGGGCCTTCTGCTTGAGGTTTTCGATGAGGTTCTTCACCTCCTGCCGGGTGACCAGTTCGTAGGCGTGCGACTTGACCACCTCGGTCAGGTGCGTGGCGAGGACGGACGTAGCCTCGACGACGGTGTAATTCATCAGTTCCGCCTGCGACCGCTGCGATTCGGTGATCCAGTAGGCGGGCAGGCCGAACGCCGGCTCGATCGTCACCTCCGCCGCCGGGATGGGGCCGGAGGTCGCGCCGTTGTCCATCGCGAGGAACTGTTCGGGATACGTCACCCCCGCCGCGACCGACTGGCCGCGGATCTTGATGATGTAGTCGTTGGCGCCCAGCCGCATGTTGTCGCGAATGCGCACGGGCGGCACGATGATGCCCAGCTCCACCGCCACCTGCCGGCGGATCATCGAGATGCGGCCCAGCAGGTCGCCGCCCTTGCTCTCGTCCACCAGGCGGACGAGGCCGTAGCCGACCTCGAGCTCCATCGAATCGACGTCGAGCAGTTTTTCGACCTTCTCCGGCTCCTTGGCGGCCGCCGTCGCGGCTTCTTCGGACGAGCGTTTCTTCTCGGCGAGCGTTTTTTTCTTAGCGTTTCGGGAGATCGTGTACGCCATGATGCCGCAGCAACTCCCGAGGATGATCATCGGCAACGGCGGCAGGCCCGTCACGCTCAACAACATGAGGAACAGCGCCGCGACGACGAGCGCAGACGGCTTGGCCAGCATCTGGCCGAACATCTCGTCGCCCAGGTCGCTACGGCTGCTGGATCGGGTGACGATCAGGCCCGCGCCCAGCGACGTGATGAACGCCGGCACCTGGCTGACAAGGCCGTCGCCGATCGTCAGGATCGTATACAGCTCGGCGGTCGCGAGGAGCGGCCAGCCGTGCTCGAACATCCCGACGTACATGCCACCCAAGATGTTGACGAACGTGATGATGACCGCCGCGATCGCGTCGCCGCGGACGAACTTCGACGCACCGTCCATCGCCCCGTAAAAATCGGCCTCCTGCGCGACGGATTCCCGGCGTTTGCGGGCCTCGGCCTCGTTGATGACGCCGGCGTTCAAGTCGGCGTCGATCGCCATCTGCTTGCCGGGCATCGCGTCCAACGTAAACCTCGCCGCCACTTCCGAGATGCGCGTGGCGCCCTTCGTGATGACGACAAACTGAATCACGAAGATGATCACGAAGATGATGATGCCCACCGCCAGCGACCCGCCAGTGACAAAGCTGCTGAACGCGTGCACCACGTCGCCGGCGGCATATTGCGCCTGCTCCAGCGATCGCCCGCCCTCGCCGGCGGTGAGGATTAGCCGCGTGGTGGCGACGTTGAGCACCAGCCGGAAGAGCGTCACCGCCAACAGCAGCGACGGCAGCACCGCGAACTCCAGCGGCGATTTCACGTAGATCGTCGTCACCAGCACCACGACCGACAGCGTGATGTTCAGCACGATCAGGAAGTCCAGGATCGCCGGCGGCAACGGCACGAGGATCACCAGCAACATCGCCACGCACGCCAACGGAAACAGCATGCCGCGCTGTTCCGACAGTCGGGTGATGAAGGGGATTCCGCTGGTCGTGCTCGCCATCCGTGGCACCACGTCGTTCTGAGATGCGTTGACGCAGACATCCATGTCCGCGCGCGACATGCTAACGCATCCCCCCCGCCATTGCCACTGCGAAATCAAGCCCCACGCCCGGGCGATTTCCCCCTCCCGATCAGGCCGCCGGCAACTTCGTCGGTTCCCCGATGTTGATCGATCCGCGCCCCTCGATCGGCAGTCATGACCTTGATCGCCGCCTTGGCGTCGTTCTTCGCCTGCACCTTCGCCTTGGTGCGCGTCTCGGGGTCCTTCGCCGCCGTGTAGGCTGCCTGCCAAGTGGCATCCAGCGCGGCATACGCCGTCGCCTGTGCTGCCGTCAGCCCGTAAGCCGTCGGCGTCGCGCTGATCTTCGTCGAGAACGACTGCGAGCCCGTCTGCAACTCGGCATCGGTGCCGAGGTAAAAGCTCTTTCCCACCGGAGTCCCTTCGTCGCGAGCCGTCAGCGATCGCCGCGCGTGCGCGAACCACAAGCTGCCCCGATCGCCTAATACGGCGCGCAAAAACGCACGTTGCGCCTTCACTCCATAAACCGCATCTGATGATACAAAGGCTACATTTTTATAATCCAAGGATACCATTTATGCCTTAACATTATTTTACGTGGTTTTTGGAAGCCTCCACAACAGAACGTCCGCTCCCTCGCGAATCGGTGTTTGTAGATCGGAAACGGGGAACTTAGGTCAAGGAGGGTGCCAAACCGTCGACCGTTCAGGCCGAGCGCGGCTTCGTTCGAGGCAAGTGTGGCTTCATTCAGGGCAAGCAAAGCCACGCTCAAGTCAAACGTGGCCTCGTTCGCCCTCGGACCAGCCACAGCCAGCCCGGACCAGGCCAGCGTCAAGGCAAACGCTGTTTCGCCCGAGTCGAACGATGCCTGCGAAACGCCGAACGGGGACTCTCCCTAACCCGGAAAATCCAGCGGAGGGAATGGTCGCGGTGCGGACGACGTGTAGCAGCGGTTCGCAAAAGCGGACACTGCGAACTCACCGTACTACAACTGGCGTTGCGAGCTAGATGGACATGATAGAATCCCAATTACGGAATTCCGTGCGAGCTATGCAAGGATGTGGCAATGGCCGATTTGCGACCCGCCGATGATATAAAGCCTGCGCGCCCGACGGACTTCAGCGTGGATTGACGATTTCGACCGTGGCCAAGTCCGTCGTCTTTTTCCATTCGCGCCAAACATCCACTGCGTTGCGGCCCGCGGGGATCGCTGGAGGGTTCTTAATCAGTGCACCCAATGCCAATGCTGCTAACCCTGCGGGCGCCGAGACCATTCGACCTTCTCGCGGCCCCGCGTTTGCGATGCCGGCAGGGCGTTTGTCATCCAGCAACGCAAGCAGCGGTGGCAGACATTCGGAACGGCGAATGATCATCATCTCTGTTACGGCACGTTCGACCTCGAAAAGTTCAGTAGACCTCAGATCGGCTGCGGCTAACTCGATCGCGTCCCGGTCGCCGAGGATCCCAAGGGCAAGTCGTGTCGAATGCCACTCTTCTCCGCTGCTACCTGCCCAGTGAGCCTTTAGCACAGATATCGCAGCTGGATCGTTCGGGGATGCGAGCGTAACCGTCTTCTCTTTTCCCTCCAACCATCGGTCCAGCACTATTCGTAATGGGTCGTTCACCGGACGGGTTGTGCTGATCGCCTTCGCGACCGAACGGGCATCATCATCGGCAAACGTAGGCTGCGTGAAGCCGATCACCATGCATATCGCAACCGGAATAAATGTTCGGCCCATGACGCCCTCCTAGAAATCATCCGCAAGAATCTTCATGCTGCCGGGACCATTGAACTCGATTCCATCCTGCATCAGCCCCCCACGCTCATTATGTGGTGCTCCGAGCGCATGGCCATACGCCTCCCCCCTTTCCACTAAATACACCCATGTTTTGTACAGCGAACAATGGCAATATTACCAGAGCCAATTGGGGCAAATGCACTAATCCCAGAAAATCCGGCGAAGGAAACGATCTGTGTGGACGACATGTAGCAGAGCGCCGAAAATTACCTGTATCAGCGGGAGTTGATGACTTCAATGACCGATGGGTCCGTAGTTTTCTTCCACTCGCGCCATACCTCAAGTGCCTTCCGGTCACCTGGTTCGTTTGGCGGATTTTTTACCAGCGATCTAAGCGCGGCAACCGCCAATTCTGCTGGGGCCGAAACCAGTCTTCGCCAGCCGGGCTCAGAGAAAGCGTAGCCACCACGGCGACGATCATCCAGAAGCTTAAGCAGTGGTGGAATACATTCTTGGCGACGGATTACCATAAGCTCCATCACGGAACGCTCGACCAGAATCAAATCTTCTGCGTCAAGATCATAGACTATCAACTCGAAAGCATACGGGTCACCTAAATGCGCCAATGTGATTCGGGTAGCATACCACTCTGCTCCATCGACCTCCGTTAAGAGAATTCGCAAAGCCGGGACGATCGCAGCATCTCGTGGCGTTCCGAGATGACTAACTGGTTGTTTTCCAGATATCCAATCGTCAACGGCGAGCTTTAGAGGGTCTCCCGCAGGACGAGTCGTCGCCACACGAATCGCCAGTTGCCGGGCCGTGTCTTCAGCATGCGAAACGGAAGCGCACACAAACAAAAGCGGGAAGATGAAGAAAAGATATTTCATTATTACAGATCGTCATCTCCAAACAGCTTATAGTCACTATCTGTCACATTGAATGGGTCTATTACGCTGTCCCTCCCATCAATCATCAGACCATGCCGCGCGTTGTGACCGCTTCTACCGAGCGCATGCCCCACTTCGTGACTCATCACAAATAGCCCGTAATCTTTGCTTCCCGATGGTCTTGCCTCAAAGTAAGCTAAATTTGCCTCTCTAAATCCAGCAACTTCTGATCCAAGATACGGACCGATTTCGTCCGTCGCAATGAGAACAATATCACTGCTTGAATGCGGAGCAAAATCGCCGGCAGACAATTTCTCCGATACATCGTACTTGCCGTTTGAGTTCGAATCTACAAAGTTTTTCACACCTTTGTCTTGGACATTGAATGTGATATTGACTTGGTGTTCAAAGACTTTATTTAATTGGGTTTGGACCTCCGCGAGCGTAGGAGCACCGGTTACCGCTATGCCATTTCTCTGCAACCGCCAGTAATGTACGTCAACAACTCGTGCTGGCCGAACATGAACGTTTACACGGTCTGGCACATGGAAGTATGCGCCGGTTTCGGGCAGTAATTCCACCGGTTTTAGTCGAAATGAAGTTTCCAATTCCTCTGTACCACTCGACGCGACCGTTGCAAACACGTCTGGCGGATATGACATTTCCTCAACTTCGATTGCTCCTGCACCAGTCGTCAACTCTGCCCTCAACATAATTGCATCCCGCGCCTCAGGTGGCCAGACGCGGGCAAGAATAGTTTTAACGTTACCCGCCTTCACGCTGACTGTAGGCAGCACAACAGACGGATAGCTGTGCAATCGAGGTGTTCCGGGGTCGATACCATCCAATGTAGATAATACGGCCTCATTACCGTATTCGATATCAAACAATTGCAAGTCCAGCTTAGTAAAAATTTCACCCTCATCCCGCGCGCCATTGTTATTCTGATCCGCATAGACGAAAATCGACGAGTACCAGGACAAATCACTGAGAGGCCGGATCTTTAAGGAAACGACTCCCTCTGATGGAATTGCGCCTATTTTGGGTGACGTTACTGGCTCCATCAACACATTGTCATTCACCAACTCCCAACGCAATGCGCCTACATCAGCAACATCCGTATCGAGTTCGGCTTGAAGGTCCAGCATTGCAATTTTCTTTGACCCTGCTCCAAACGAATCCCATTTTATGCGAACGTAAAGGGGCTTCTCAGAATCTTGGTTAATCTCATTATTTGCGTCATCCTGATCTACTAGTATTGCATTAATACCTCGAACATATTCCGTCTCTAACTTCCAGTAAAAATCATCGTAATCCCGATCGATCGCCCCGTAGCTGTCTTCCAGCGCGATGTACTTTACAGCGTCGGTCGCGGTGAGCTTGAAATTGCTGACGCCATCGGACTCGCTGATTTCCTTGCCCGTCCCGACCTTAAAATCTCCACCCGAGGGGAAGTTGTGGGTAACGATGTCGTCTTTGGTTCGCCCGCCGCTGTCGTAGGTCACTTCAACGCTTGCCGTCCCAGCTACCACAGTCCATGCCGCTACCTGCCAACTACTCGCATAAACCCAGGTGCTTTCGGTTGACGAACTACCCGCTCGATATTGCGATGCGATTTGAAGGCCGTCTTCGTCTGCATCCCAGCCGGCTTCCCCTTTGCTCATGCCTTGCGTGAGGTTGACCTTGTACCAACCGCTGGTGTCCTCCGTCGAAGTCATCGCCGTGATGGTGTTGGCGGAACGAAGGCTTTCGCCGGTGGCGGTGACCGCGCTCACGCGGTAGGTCGTGGCGTATCCGGGAACAAGATTGTCCATCACGGCGGCAGTGTAATTCGCCGGCACATACTGTCCGCGACGCCATCCCAGGCGCGTCCAGCGATCGATGCGGTAGTAGGCTTCGACATCGGTGTTGTCGTCCCAGTTCAGATGAATGGCTTGTCCGCCCCACACGTCGGCTTCCAGCCGCGTCGGCGGCGAGAAGTTGCTGGTCCGCACGAGCAGCGGCGAGCCGCCGTCGCCCGTTACTTCCAGCGAATAGCTCCCCTGAGGAAGCGGCCGCGAGACCGACGCGCCGCTGGTAAGCGCCAAGCCGTTTCGTTTCAGTGTGATATTGCCATTATGCGAGAATGCTTCGACGGTCGTCGCCTGCTTGAGCGTGAAGTTGTACGTGTTGGTGCCGTTGGGAATCGCGAATTCCTCGCTATACGCCAGCGGCAATTCGCCCATCGGAATGGTGGCGAGGAGTTGACGTTGTTCGAGCGTTTCGACCGCAGCTCGACCGCAGCGCGGACGACGGATTTCGACAACGGAGCATCGGACTGAGAACGCGCGTGGTTGGAACGAGGCTGCATGGAATTCTCCCCCTGAGAAAGTGAGATTCGTCGCACCCCCATCGCGGCCCTATCCGCGACTCGGCGACGTTCGTGAGCAACGATACTTATTCATGAAGACGCGTCAACAGCAAAATTCGTTGGGGTGTGATGTGCGACGTATTCCGCACCAAACGGACAGTGTAGCACCGTTTAAATTTTGCTCGCAGACGGCGGCGCGTGATCGGATTCTTACACCGCCACGACCCGCTTGCTCTTGCCGTTGAGTTCGTAGACGTACGCGAGGATCTCGGCGATGGCGGCGTAGAACTTCTCGGGGATCTCGTCGCCGACTTCGACGTCCTTGTAGAGCGCCCGCGCCAAGGGCGGGCGTTCGAGGATGGGGATGCCGTTTTCGCCGGCGATCTCGCGGATCTTGAGCGCCAGGAAATCGGCCCCCTTCGCGACCACCTTCGGCGCCTGCATCGAGCCGGCGTCGTACTTGATGGCGATGGCGAAGTGCGTGGGGTTGGTGACGATGACGTCGGCGGTGGGCACGTCCTGCTTGATGCGCTGCATGGCGCGCGTCATCTGCAGTTGCCGGCGGCGCTGCTTGATGTGCGGATCGCCCTCCATCCGCTTCATCTCTTCCTTGACCTGCTGCTTGGTCATCTTCAGCTCTTTTTCGATCTTGAACTTCTGGTAGGCGTAATCCACGATCGCCAACACCAGCAGCAGGATCGCGATGCGGATGCCAATGTCGTAGACGATCTGCGCCCCGAGCCCGAAGATCTGCTCCTGTGACAGCGCCGTCGCGCCGGCGATCAGGCCAAGCCGATCGTGAACGGCGGAATAGGCGACGGCGCCGATGAGGCCCATCTTGGCGAGGTTCATCAGCAGCGTGACGACGCCCTGCCCGCCGCCGAAGATCTTCTTCAGGCCCCGGGTGGGGTTGAGCATTTCGAGCTTGGGCTGGATGCGCTTGGTGTTGAGGAAGAAGCCGACCTGCATGAGGTTGACGGCGATCGCCACCAGCATCATGCCGGCAAGGACCGGCCCAAGCGCGAGGGCGACGCGCGTCATCACCTGGATGAGGATTTCCGCCATCGACGGCGGCCGCAGGTCGTGGAGGCCCTGGGGGCCGAGGAGCAATTCCATCACGTCGCGCATCGATTGCACGATCCCCCCGCCAAACCAACTGAGCAACAACATCGACGCCAACAGCAGCGATGCGGCGGTCAGATCCTGCGAGCGGGCGATCTGGCCGTTCTCGCGGGCCTCCTGGCGTCGCTTGGCTGTTGGGGCTTCCGTTTTATCGCCGCTCTCATCTGCCATGACCCCTCCACGCGTTAGTGACGAAGTCGATCTGCGATTCCAGCGAGGCAGTTAACGCATCGCTGCTGAGCGTGATGCCGAGCAGCAACACCCCAATCCCTAAAACCGCCCGAATGGAAAGGCCGGCGGTCATGATGTTGAACTGCGGCATCGCACGGCTGATGCAGCCCATGGCCAGATCGACGACCAGCATGGTGAAGAACATCGGCGCCGCGAGGCGAAGCGCGAGGACGGTCGAGGCGGTGAACAGGTCGAGGATCGAATCGAAAAACGTCGGCGTGAACGTCAACGACATCAGCGGCGCCGTCTGCAGGCTGTCGTACACCGCCAACAGCAGCAGCCGATGTCCGTCGATCGCCAGGAAGATCACCAGCGTGAGCATGAAGTACATGTCGCCCACCAGCGTGCCGCCAGCGCCGTATTGCGGATCGAAGACTTCGGACAGGTTGAAGCCGATCTGCTGCCCCATCATCTCCCCCGCCCATTGTGCGGCGGTGAAGGTGAAGCTCACGATCAGGCCCATCGCCAGCCCGAAGAGGATCTCGCCGCCAATGCCGATGGTGAGGCCCGACAGCGTCTCAGGAAACGCCACCGGCTCTTTGATGGCGGCCATCGCGCCCAGCGCCGCGACCGACGCGAACATAATTTTCATGCGCCGCGGGATCCGTGCCGATCCGAAGAGCGGCGACATCACCATCAGCCCCGCCATTCGGAAGAAGACCAGGACGAAAGTAGGAGCGAAACTGATCGCGTGTTCCAAAGGCATAGCGAAGTGCAGGCCGACGTTGCGTGACGAGTGGCGCGTGAACGGCCGT